>NZ_DAQR01000032.1:0-1685 GCF_002502935.1 Methanoculleus sp. UBA413 | reverse complement strand
AAGAGTTTTCCCCACGCGCTCTTGCCCCAGCCGGTATCCGAGATCGTCAGGTGGAGATCGTTTCCGTGCAGGTCGTGCCACACGCGCGCGGTGACGAGGTGCCCGAGCGGGTAGGAGTGGTCGTGGACCACCATCTTCGGCTCGCCGGTGGTGCCGGAGGTGAAGAAGATCAGCAGCGGGTCGGTCGATTTGGTCCGGTGCAGCCCTGGGAGGTTCACCAGTTTGTGCGAACAGGGCGCGGGGTAGTCGAGCTCGACGGGGTAGCTGACCCACCCGTCCCTCGTGCCGTCGATCATGAGCCGGACCCGCAATGTCGGGCACTCGTCCCGGATCTCCTCGACCTTATCGGCATGCTCGGCCATGGTGATGATCATCCTGATGTTCGCTGCCTGGATGCGGTACTCCAGGTCTTTGGGCGTCAGCATCGTCGTCGCAGGGCAGTATACGGCACCGAGTTTGATGAGGGCGATGACGAAGATCCACCACTCAGGAGTCCGGGGGAGCATCAGCATGACCCGGTCGCCTTTCTTGATGCCGTATTTTATGCAGATGTTGACCGCCTGGTTCGAGAGGCGCATGAGGTCGAAGAAGGTGTATTTCTTCTCGTTTCCCTTCTGGTCGGTCCAGATCATGGCAAGCCGGTTCCGGTCCTTCTTCGCCCATGCGTCGATCACGTCGAAGCCGAAGTTATAGTATTCAGGGACGTCGATCTTGAAATTCGCGCAGAGGTCTTCGTAGGACATCGGTTTCTCTTCATCATCCGCCATAACGTGATCAATAAAGGTTTGCGCGCTCATGATTTAAAGTATTCACGAATCTGAAAACGTTCCGCACCCCTGAGACCCATAAAGATTATCCATTAGTATTATGGTCCAAAAAATGATACTCATACCGATGGATGAGAAGGGATACGAGTCACTGAAAATTGAGAACATCGTTGCTTCCGGGGTGATTGCCGACTCGATCGACCTCGAAATAATATCTGATAAAATAAAAAACTGCGAGTTGAATTCGAAGAGGTTCCCCGGGGCGGTCTACCGTATCGAGAAACCGAAGATTGCGTCCCTGATATTCTCTTCAGGGAAAGTGGTGCTCACCGGTATCAGGAAGAAAGAGGATCTCCCTGTCGGCCTGGACATCATCATGAACTCACTTCGGAGTGTCGGCGTCGAGACCTACGATGTGCCGCAGGTCGCGGTTACGAACATCGTCTGTTCGTACGACATGGGCAGGTACATCAACTTAAACAAGGTGGTAATCACCCTCAACCTTGAGAACATCGAGTACGAACCCGAGCAGTTCCCGGGGCTCGTATACCGTATCGAGGATCCGAAGATTGTTGCCCTCCTCTTCAGTTCCGGCAAGATTATCCTGACCGGCGGGAAGAACATCGAGGATATCAAGAAGGGGCTCGATTTCCTGGAGCAGCGGCTCGAAACCATTATGTGAGTCCGGTTTTCCAGACTTTTTTTTGAGGCGGGTCTACTAGTAGGCCATTTCACCTTATGTTGTGGGTCCTGATGCGGGGCGAGCGATCGCCACCTCACGCGTGAGACTCTATTGTCCCCCGTGCTGAAACCTCACGCGAAGCCGCGAAGGACGCGAAGGGTGAGGCGACAATCGCATGGAAATATTAGATACAATGATCCACTAGTGGAGCATTTCACCTTATGTTGCGGGTCCTG
>NZ_DAQR01000002.1:5264-13979 GCF_002502935.1 Methanoculleus sp. UBA413 | reverse complement strand
AACCCCCATGTCGGTTCTGGTGATCGTCCCCACCCACCTCAGCGTGGGTGGTGAACGCGGAGTATCCCCCGGCTCACCCGGGCAGTGGACCGGGGAGGGGGCTCGCCCCCTCCCCGCACAAGCCGGACCCGGGCACGATGGAACAGAACAGGGGAGCCTCCCGGTCACTAAACCGGGGATCTCTTCACGGAAAGTTTAGGTAAAATGCTCCACTACTGGAGCATTTTACCTTATCTTGCGGGTTCTGGTGCAGATCGCCACCTCACGCGAAGAACGCGAAGGGTTCAGGTTGGGAGGAGCTACACGAACTTCGCGAACTTCCGCGCGAGAGGCGGTATTGCATGGACAATATTAGATGAAATGCCCCGTCAGGCTTTGAGTTGCAACCGGCGGTAACCATCGGTGGAGGTTGAAAGATCATTCATCAGAGAACAGGGACCCGCTCACCGGAAACGCAGGTCGCAAGCCCTGAACAGAGGAAGAACGCTCCCGGAGCGAAATCTCCCTGCAAAAACCAAAAAAGATTGGAACCAGACCCCTTCCCGGGGGTCATGGGTATGCTGGCTGGTTACTGGCCGGCAGGCACAACCTTCATGCCTGCAGTCTGGACATTCTGGCCGCCTTCGACCAGGAACGCACGGGCAGAGTCTGAGGTGATCTCCCCGGTGTACTGGACGTTCTGGTTGTTCTTTGCAAAGACCAGCGTATCAACCCGGTCGCCGGAGGCGGTGATATCGACTGATGAGTCACCGAACTGGCCGTTCGTTCCGCCAAGGCTTGCACCCTTGCCGTCGATCCCGGCCGGATTCTCCAGGTGGAAGTTCTGGATCTGGACGTTGCTTGCAAGATCGACCTGGAGGCCGTAGCCGTGTGAGTCGATGCTCGTGCAGTTCTCCATGACGAGCGAGGGGTTGGTCGAGCGGCACGGGATGCTGTAGTAGGAGGCCGGCTTTCTGTAGGTATAGTCGGTCTTCCCGGCGCCGACGTCTTTGTCAACGCAGTTGTAGAGTTTACCGCCGTTGGTGGCGTAGAACCCATACAGCGAGTTGCCCTCTGAAGTGCAGTTCGTGAACGTCACGTCCGCGTTCGGGGCGTAGTAGCCGCACCCGAAGTAGTGGGTCGACATATCGCTCTGCTGGTAGGGCCTCGTCGGGTAGGGCTTCTGCCCGTTGTTCCGGCTCACGCAGTTCTCGAGGACGCAGTCCACCTTTTTCGGGTCAAACTCGAAGTGGAACCCGGACTCCAGGTTGCCCTCAGCGAGGCAGTCCTTCACCCGGAGCCCCTCGATGTCATTGAGCTCCGCAAAGTCAAACCCGGTGATCCAGGGGTTGAACGCCCCGTACTTGCCGCAGTTGATCGCAGCACAGTTCTCGTAGCGGACGTCCTTGATCACCTTGTTCGAAGACCCCCAGGCGTTGTGGAGGAACCCGTACGTCCCGGTGTCCACGGCCTTACAGTTGATGAACTCAACGTCTTCGAGCGTCGGTGCATACACCGCAGGGTCGTGGATCAGGAGGTAGACCGCCTGGATGCTCGCATCCGCGGTTCCCGTGATGTTGTGGATCTTCGCGTGGCTCGCACGAACGGTCATCACACCGAGCCACTTGACGCCGCTGCTGTAACCTGACCCCTTGATGTGGAACCCGTCCAGCGTGACGTACTCCTGGTCGACGTTGATACGTCCATCGTGGGTGAACGATAGAATCGTCGCATCCGGGCCCTGCCCTGAGAGCGTCGTGCCCGCCGGCGGCGCGATGACCCCGGCACAGTTGAAGGTACCGTCGGTCAGGATGACCTTACCACCCTCCGGCAGCGCGGCGAGTGCTGCCTGGATCTCGGCCTGGTCATCGACCCCATCACAGACATAGTCTGCCTGGGTCTTCGACAGTTCGGTGCTATCGCTTGCAGCCACGGTGAGCGTGGCCGGGTTTTTAGACTCGGCTGCACTTACCGGAGTGAATGCCGGTATAAGGCAGAACACCAGAAGTACTGCAGCCAGTCTTAGTATATTTCGCCTGTCTGTCATGCCATTCAGCCTCTCTGTGAGGTAGAACTATCGTCTTTCGATTGTTACATATATATCTTTTCCTAAAAATAAAACCACATTGAATAAATATTTAGGGATATAAATCTACAGAGTCTGGTTTATTCCGAAACAGGTGCATTATAACCAGGATCAGTTTTGGCAAAAGCATATTATACAATTAATAAAATTAAAATCAAAAATTATTAATACTCGCGCCTTTCGACACCAATCGGCCGGATCAGCCATCCTGATGACGATTTCTCGCAGAGCGGATGGAAAGTCGGCTTCGTGCGCCGGCAGGATCCCAGGGCTCCGGCCGGCACTGTCAGGCAACGAACCGGCAAAACGCCGGCGTCGCCCTGATGACCGGTATCCCGGGGCACAAGGACCGGACACTGCAGGGGAAAGGGAGCGAAACCGCCAGGAGAAGAGAGAACTCCCAGGTGAGCGCAGCCCGCCCCATCACCGCCGGTCCGACGCCTCCCGGCCCAACCACGCCCGGGGACGCAATATCTATATAGAGCATCCCCACAGAGAGTGCCCCCATGCGAGTGGCATGCCTGACCTTCTGGTTCTACGACTACACCATCCAGATGGCAAACGAACTTGCCCGGCACACCGAGGTGCTGCTCCTGCTCCCTGATTACAGGTCTGAGGAGTACCTGGAGAGTATCGATCCGGGGGTGAAGGTCCACATCTTCAACTACTCCCGGCACGCCGGGAGGTTCGGTCCATCGTGCTACCCGATGATCCGGGATATCGTCACCGTGATCGACGATTTTGCGCCCAATATCGTCCACTTCCAGGTGAACAACCCCATGCTCTGCCCGCTCATCGCCATGCTCCGGAGGTATCCGCTGGTAGCGACGTTCCACGATATCGAACCGCACCCCGGCGAAGACCATCTCCTGGATATCGGCTCCCTGCTCTACCGGCTCACTCTATTTATGTCACGGGTCCTGACCGACCGTATCTTCGTCCACGGAAACGCGCTCAAAGAAGTCCTGGTGGAGAGATACCGCGTCCCGGACCGAAAGGTGCACGTCATCCCGATCGGCGAGCATGAGGTGACGCCGTTTACAAAGTTCGAGCAGGAGGGGCTGGAGCCGGACGGCCCCCGGGTGCTCTTCTTCGGCCGCATCCACCGATACAAGGGGCTCGACTGCCTGATCCAGGCAGAACCGCTCATTACCGGGGAGATCCCTGACGCCCGGATCGTCATCGCCGGCACGGGCGAAGACTTTGGGAGGTACGAGAAGATGATGGCAGGCCGGGATGCATTCGAGGTCTACAACTACAGGATACCTTACGAAGAGGGCGCCCGGCTCTTCCAGCAGGCGAGCGTCGTGGCGCTCCCGTATATTGAGGCATCCCAGAGCGGCGTCATACCAACCGCATACGGATTCAAAAGACCGGTGGTGGTCACGGACGTAGGAAGCCTGCCCGAGGTCGTGGATGACGGGAAGACCGGGTATATCGTGCCGCCCCGCGATCCGGCCGCGCTTGCCGGTGCGATCGTGAGCCTTCTTGGGGACCCGGAGGCGTGCCGGCGGATGGGAGAACAGGGCTACGCAAAACTGAAGACCGACATGGCCTGGTCTACGATCGCGAAGTCTCTTCTTGCGGTCTACAGCGAACTGGCACAGGCCCGGGGAAGTGGGAAACCTGCTGCAGGGGAGGCCTTTGCCGGGACAGGCCTCACTACTGATAAGGAACAATGACCAACAACAGCTCCCGACCGGAACTGAGATGCGGGGACGGCCGCTCCCGCAAGAGGCCGGGGGAGAGTAACACTTTAATAGGCAAACCGGGTAGTAACTGCACCGGCGCGGCATGCGGGCCTGTCACATGCCACCAGAGGGGGAGGATGTATTTTCATACGAACTGCCATGAGGCGATGCATCATGCTTCACCAGTGAAGATCAGCGAAATCGGATGCAGGAGACTGATATGCTGGCTCTCTCTGCGGGGCCGCGCCTCATAGAGGTTTTTCGTGCACATCCGGCCGGAGGCACAGGGGTATCATGCACCTGCTCAATCCATTTCAGATGAATGACTGGGATAACAGGAGGTTCTTCTGGGTATTCCAGGCATTCCAGGTCGCCTTCATCGGGGTGGTCTGCCTCGACCTCGTCGGTTACCACATACCGATTGCAAGAGAGGTCCTGGCCTTCCTCTATATCACCTTCCTGCCCGGGATCCTGGTGCTGAAGGCGCTCAGGCTCCACGACCTCGGCGCAATCGAGACGACGCTCTACTCTGCAGGGCTGAGCCTCGTAGTCCTTATGCTCACCGGCCTTGCCACCAACTTCATCTACCCGTTGCTCGGGTATACGCGGCCGTTCTCGTTTGAGGCTCTCTTTCCCACGCTCATCGCTGTTGTGCAGGTCCTGCTCTACCTCGCGCTCACCAGGGACCGGGGGTACGCCGGTTCAGGCACCGTTGCTCCTGCCATTCCCCCCGCCCCCGCGGTGCCGTTCCTGATCCTGCTCCCGTTCCTTGCGATCATCGGGACATACGTGCGCAACGAGTATCACATGGTCACGTATCTCTTCCTGCTCCTCATCCTCATCGCCCTGGTCGGCCTCGCCGTCGGGTTCGACCGGTTCATCCCGGCATCCTGCTACCCGCTGGCGGTCTACTCAATCGCGCTCGCGCTCCTCTACCACACCTCGTTGATATCAGGGTACATCTGGGGTTACGACATCCACCACGAACTCCACCTCGTAAACAGCGTGCTCGGGCCGGGGCTCTGGGATATGACCATCCCGTATAACACAAACGGGATGCTCTCGGTCGTTGCGCTCGTTCCCATCTACTCGCTCATCACGGGCCTGGACCCCGTCTGGGTCTTCAAGATCATCTACCCGCTCCTCTTCGCGCTCGTGCCGCTCGGGCTCTACCGTGCGGTCGAGAAACAGACGAACGCGAGGATCGCGTTCCTCTCGACCTTCTTCTTCGTCGCGTTCTTCACGTTCTACACAGAGATGATATCTCTGGCCCGTCAGCAGATTGCCGAGATCTTTCTGGCGCTGACGATCCTGGTGATGATCGATAAGTCCATGGACCGTGGCAGGCGGGCGTTCCTCCTGGTCACCTTCGGCTTTGCCATAATCGTCTCGCACTATGGCCTCGCATACATCTATCTCTTCTCGCTCATCCCGGCATGGCTGCTGCTCGTCTTCGTGGAGCACCTGCCGGCCGGAATACGAACGAGACTTCAGGGGACGGCAGGCACCCCGAAGAACGACCTGCTCGTCGGGCGGAATACCTTCGCCGGGGCGCGAGTCAGGACGCTCGTCCTCCCCTACATCCTCGTGCTCGCGGTCCTCGCCGTTCTCTGGTACTCGACGGTAGCCGGAGGCACGGCGTTTGCCACCATCACCGGTATTGGGGATAAGATCACAAGCGCCCTCTTTGCAGATGCCTTCAGCCCTACGGCCGCACAGGGCATGCACATCCTCACCAGCCGGTCCGTCACACCCCTGCACAGCCTGGCAAAAGTCGTCCATATCGCCACCCAGGGGCTCATCACCGTCGGGCTGCTGGCAACCCTTCTCAAGCGCGAACGATGGCGGATCGAACCCGAGTATCTCGCCGTCTCACTCGTATTCCTCCTGGTCAATCTGGCAGGCATCGTCGTCCCCTTCTTTGCAAGCTCGCTCAATACGAGCAGGCTCTACCACATCACCCTGATCTTCCTTGCCCCATTCGCGATCATCGGCGGCATAGCACTCTATGAAGCCGCGGTGGAGAGGATACACGCATTAAGAACCGCTCCATGTATGGGAACCGCTTATCAGGCGCTATCGGCGTTCTTCGTCGTATTCCTCCTCTTCAACACCGGCCTTATCTACCAGATAGCAGACGACAGCCCGACTTCGATGGCGCTTGAGACCACCGGGGATAAACCGGTCTTCAACGGGAAAGAGGTGAAAGGAGCAGAATGGCTCCTCTCCGAAGGGAACAGACGTCCCATCTACGTCGACGGAACACGCTGGTGGCTCCTGCTGGGGTTTGACCCTGACCATCAGCGCTACCTCCCGGAGAACGCGTCACTCATGGAGCCGAATTCCTACCTCTACTTCGGCACGTATAACGTCGTACGGGAGAGCGTCAGGATTGAGGTGAAGGAGCACGCGGTCACCGAGGCGGGCTATACCAGCGCCGGGAGGTTCACCGGGGACCAGCATAAGGTCTATGACAACGCCGGTTCCGCCGTCTACTACCGGTGAGGGACAGGAGGACGTAGGGGTCTGCCGGTATCGGAGGTGGCAATACCAGCCCGGGTCAGTCTCGTGGACCATTGCACCTAAAACGGCTATGAGGCCGCGTTCGGCCACAGGCTCAACTGATGAAAAATCCTGAAGGGTGATAACCGCGGGTACGTGGCGTTTGGGAGCACGACAAACCGGGCTCCGTTTCCAATATTGAGGGGATTTTTATGTGAAATTTCACACCCCCTTCGCGCTCTTCGCGGCTTCGCGTGAGACCCCACCACCACCGCTACGATCGTCGCTTCACGCGAAGGCGCAGAGGTTCGCGAAGTTTGTGGGGATATTGGCAATCCGCTCCACGTATCTAAATCATCTGATTAAGATGACGTTATCCACCCTTTCTTCCAGAGGATCACGCCGGTCAGGAGCGTCCCCGCCGCGTACGTGGCAAACCAGGCGTACCCCATGCCGATGAGACCGAACTGGTGCATCAGGGTGTAGCCGAGCCCGAGCAGGGCGACGCTGACAAAGCCGCTTATGATGATAAGGCTCCGGATATCGTTCCTGACCTTTGCAATGGATATGAAGGTCTGGCAGATGGAGACAAATACCGCTGATAGCGCAAGCACCCGGAGCAGGGTTATCCCTTCGACATAATCCTTGCCGATCAGGCTGAGGATCTGCTCCCCGAAGAGCGCGAGTCCGATGATCGCGGGTATGAGCAGGGCGAACATGCTCGCGAGCGTCCTGAGCACGCTCTTCTTCATCTCCCCGCCGTGACTGCCCTCAACGAAGAGAGAGGTCGTGAACGCATACGGGATCATGAAGAGTATTGAGACGATCGCGTAGGTGATGTAGTAGTTGGCGGTACTCTCCGCCCCGAGCACGTTGAGCACCATGATCGGGATGACCATGTTCGGGGCGGACATCAGTATCCCGGCGATGTAGGCACCGGCAGAGAACTGCCAGGCCTCCCGTATGAAGACCCGGTCCACGCCTGCTGCCGGCCGTATGGAGCACCGAGAAAGAAGAGCGAGCGCGAGGATGAGCCCGAGGACGAACGAGAGACCAAACGAACTGAAGATACCCATCGCTCCAAGGAATACCAGGGGAAAGAGGAAGAGGATCCTCGACCCGTAGAGCAGGTTCAGGACGAAGTAGTACTCGGACTTCCGTATGGCGTTGAGCGCACCCTCAAGGACCCAGGTGATAGAGTAGGCGCCGAGGAAGGCGAGGTAGAGCGGGGCGACCGTCCTGACAATCACAAGCTCGGGGGCTATGACATCCACCGCGGCGACAAAGATCACGCCTGCACCGAGCGCCACCGCCGTCGGCACGATGATGGCGGTCCCGAGCACCTTGCTCTTGTCGCGGTGCGGGAAGAACCGGATCACCGACTGGTCCAGGCCGAGCCGGGATATGAGAATAAGGAGCCCCATGGACGACATCAGGGCAGTCGCGATACCCACCTCAGCCTGCGAGTAGAGCCTGGCTGCAATCATCCAGAAGAAGAATCCGAAGCCCGCCGCGACGAAGGATGACGCCATGATGAAGAACGAGTTCCTGATAAGCGGCTCTTGTAAGTGTTGCCTGATCTCGCTGAAGTTTTTGGGTAGTGCTACTGCCATCGGCCGCCATTATCGGATGGCCTCTATATAGATGTATCCACGGCTCCAGGCTGCCGGCAGCCACTCTTCCGGCCCGTGCTGCCCGGCACAACGGTAGTGGGCCGTTAGATCTAACATTTCAAGTGCAACGCCGCCTCTCGCGAAGACCACGTGATTGCTATGCTCTCCTTCGCGCCCTTTTGCAAGAGACCCCGGGCAGAAGGACTTGCGAATAAGGGGACTTCGTCCAGTAGCAACCGGGCAAAATAAGACAGGAGGGGGGATACCCCCACTCCTGGTACAGACGTTACAGAGAGGCTGTCCTGCCGAAGAAGAAGTCGGCAAGCAGGGCAACATCCTTCCATCCCACAGTGCCGTCTCCATTGAAATCAGCAGCCGTGGTGGGTTTGAGTTTTCCCTGTGCCATCTCGGCGGCGATCGTCACGTCGGCCCAGTCAACGCTGCCATCTCCGTTGAGGTCTCCCTTGACGGGAGCCGGCCGGGTTCCGACGACGATCTCCTTCCTCAGAACGTTGTTGTTCTCATCACTTTCCGCAATCCGGTTGACATCATCCACATGCGCCTTCACGGTGTGGGTGCCGCTGGCAGCCTTCCAGGTCGCACCGGCAGAACCGCCGCTCGCGGTCAGGGTGACCGATGCACCCGGGGCAATCGATGCTGTGTGGGTATCGGACCAGACACCGGGACCAGCAGCGCCGTCATCGAACGTGAAGAGGACGCCGTGTTTCACACCCGCAGGCGTGGGGGCGGACCCCTGGTTCTTGATCGTCGCCTTGAGCGTCACCGCACTCCCGGGAGCCGGGCTAGCCGGGTCCCAGAAGATATCGGTCACCACAAGGTCCGG
>NZ_DAQR01000002.1:0-5026 GCF_002502935.1 Methanoculleus sp. UBA413 | reverse complement strand
TTCCCGGAGGGAGCCGGGGTGGTGGGCGTAGGTGTCGGGGTGGGTCCGGGAACGGTCGGGGTCGGCGCCGGTACCGGCGAACCGGTTGACGTCACCTTCACGTTCCGGAGGGTCGCCTGACCGGCCGGAACCGTGCCTGCGATGGTCACACCAGGGGAGCCGGCGGGGAGGATCTTTGAGACGATCTCCATATCCTTGACCAGGACGTTGCGGGTGCCGTAGCCCTCGATCAGGAACGGCTTTGCGACATCAGAGACGATCTGGCCGGAGAAGACGGTGTTCTCGTTCTCCTTCGCCCAGACCAGCGTCTCCACACGGTTGCCCGATGCGTAGATGCTTACCTCGGCATTGTCGAACTGGCCGTTCGTGCCGCCGAGGCTTGAACCCTTGCCGTTGATCCCGGCCGGGTTCTTCAGGTGGAAGTTCCGGATCTTCACGTTATTAGCAAGATCGACCTGAAGGCCGTAGCCGTTTGAGTCGATGCTCGTGCAGTTCTCCATCACCAGGGAGGGGTTGACCGAGCGGCACGGGACGCTGTAGTAGCCGGCCGGTGCCCGGTATGCGAAGTTAGTCCTCCCGATGGCGGTGTTCTTCTCGACGCAGTTGTAGAGTTTGCCGCCATTGGTGGTGTAGAACCCGTTCATGGAGTTGCCCTCCGCGACACAGTTGATGAACGTCACGTCGGCATTCGGGGCGTAGTAGCCGCACCCGAAGTAGTGGGTCGACATGTCGTTCGGGTTGTAGGCCTTTGTCGGGTAGGGTTTCTGCCCGTTGTTCCGGCTCACACAGTTCTCGAGGATACAATCCACCTTTTTGGGATCGAACTCGAAGTGGAACCCGGACTCCAGGTTGCCCTCAGCGAGGCAGTTCTTCACCCGGAGCCCCTCGATGTCATTGAGCTCCGCAAAGTCGAACCCGGTGATCCAGGGGTTGAACACTCCGAACTTGCCGCAGTTGATCGCGGCACAGTTCTCGTAGCGGACATCCTTGATCACCTTGTTCGTCGTCCCCCAGGCGTTGTGGAGGAACCCATACGTCCCGGTGTCCACAGCCTTACAGTTCGTAAACTCTATGTCCTGGAGGGTAGGAGCATATACTGTCGGATCGTGAATCAGGAGGAAGACTGCCTGAATGCTCGCATCCGCGGTTCCCGTGATGTTGTGGATCTTTGCGTGGCTCGCACGGATGGTCATCACACCGAGCCATTTGACGCCGCTGCTGTATCCACTGCCCTGGATGTTGAAGCCATCCAGGGTCACGTACTCACGGTCGACGTTGATACGTCCATCGCGGGTGAACTTCAGGTATGTCTCCGATTCACCTTCCCCCTTGAGAGTCGAGCCTGCTTTGGGAGCAATGATCCCCGCACAGTTGTATGTGCCGCTGGTAAGGAGGACAACACCGCCGGATGATGGCAGGGCATTCAGTGCTGCCTGAATCTCCACATGATCATTGACCCCGTCACAGACATAGGCAGCCGATGCTTTATCGGCCGCACTGCTGTCCTTTGCAGCCACGACAATCGTGGTGGGGGTCGTCTCGAGTGCTCCGACGATCGGGACAAGCCCGACGATCAGGAACACTGCGATTAGAAGCTTCGTTGTCCGTCTATCTCGCACTATCTCACCTCTCGGGAGATACTGCATTATCTGATATCTGTGGTTTAAAAGGTTTTCCAAATCAATCCAACGTCAAATTACATCTTAAAATTTGAAAAGTCAGCAGATTTTCCAATATTTTGCCGGATTTCACGATTTTCGAAATTTTCGATTTGATGGAAAAGCATATATCAGACCTTCGACTTTAGCGCAGATACCCTCTGAGAATACACGCCTCGACCGCATGCTCAGGGAGGGATCCCGGACGGGTTAACGGGTGCCGGATATGCCACACACACCCCAAAAATTTATGAGAACGACTGGAATTCAAAAAGATCCGGACAACCCCGACCAGGACGGCAGCCACCCCCCTGCCGCACCCCCCGGGGGTGAGGGAGTGGTAACCTGATCTTCATAGTGCGCTGGCGAAGAAAAGTCCGGTACCCGGGCCGGATTCGACCGGGTACTAGTAAAAAACCCAGATAGCCGCATCGGACGTCACCGCGCTCCCGATACAACCGCCACGTTCTCAAACGTCACGGCCCCGGCAGGAACTGAACTCGTGAGGACCACACCGTTTGTATAGGGCGCAAGGCTTGCGGAGACGATCTCCATATCCTTGACCCGGACCTTCCGGGTGCGGTCGCCCTCGATCACGAACGGCTTCGCGGCGTTTGATATAATCTGACCCGAGTACTCGACATTCTCATTGTTCCGCGCCCAGATCAGCGTCTCCGCCCGGTCGCCAGACGCGTAGATGTTCACCACGGAGTTCGCCAGGGGCCCCCCGTGCGCCCCTCCCAGGTTTGTCGCCTTCCCGTCTATCCCGGCCGGGTTCTCCAGGTGGAAGTTCCTGATGCAGACATCGCTTGCAAAGTCGATCTGGAGGCCGTAGCCGTTCGAATCGATGCTTGAGCAGTTCTCGAGCACGAGCGACGGGGCTACCGACCGGGTCGGAGCGGCGTAGAACGATGCCGGCTGGATGATACGGTAATCGGTCTTCCCGGCGCCGACGTCCCGATCAACGCAGTTGTAGAGTTTACCACCGTTGGTGGCGTAGAACCCGTGCCGGCTATTCCCCTCGGAGTAGCAGCTGATGAAGGTGATGTCCCCCCGCGGGGCGTAGTAGCCGCACCCGAAGTAGTGCGTGGACGTATCGCTCTCCTTGTAGGCCTTTGTCGGGTAGGGTTTCTGCCCGTTGTTCTTACTGATGCAGTTCTCGAGGATACAATCCCGCTTCTCGGGGTCCCACTCGAAGTGGAACCCGGACTCGAGATTGCCCTCAGCGAGGCAGTTCTTCACCCGGAGCCCCTCGATGTCGTTCTGTTCCGCAAAATCAAACCCGGTCACCCAGGGGTTGAACGCCCCGAACCTGCCGCAGTTGATTGCGGCGCAGTTCTCGTAGCGAACGTCCTTGATCACCTTGTTCGTCGTCCCCCAGGCATTGTGGAGGAACCCATACGTCCCGGTGTCCACGGCCCGGCAGTTGATGAACTCAACGTCTTCGAGGACGGGGGCGTAGACGTCCGGGTCATGGATCAGGAGGAAGACCGCCTGGGTGGTCGCATCGGCAGTCCCCTCGACGGCCAGGACCTTTGCGTGGCTTGCATAGAGAGTAACCACGCCGAGCCAGCGGTCGGTCCCGGTCCCGGGGTAGCCGGCGCCCCTGACATGGAAATTGTAGAGCGTGACTGATTCCCGGGAGACATTGAGCCGCCCGTTCTTGCTGAACTCAAGAAACGTTGCATCGGGCCCCTCGCCCCGGAGCATGGTGTTCGCACGGGGGTAGATGCTCCCGGCGCAATTGAATGTGCCGCTCGAGAGGGCAACCGTCCCCCCTGACGGCGGCAGGGAGTCAAATGCGGTCTGGATGTCACGCTGATCATCGGTGCCGTCGCACACGATGTCGGCCCGGGCCTTCGATGCAGCGCTGCTGTCGCTTGCCGCGACAACGACCGTCGGTCCGGGCACCTCCGGGGGCACCACCGGCGTTATGGGCAGCGGGGTGACCGGCGGGGGAGGCGGCGGCGGGGGAAGAGTCGGTCTGGGCGGATAGAAGTACATGACCAGCACGATTGCACTGATCACCGCAATCAGGACGGCGATGGCAATGAGAATGCGTCTGCCTCTGGCTCCCAGATGTGGTTTCGCTGACATGGGCTACCGACCATTCTGTTATTCCTTCAGGCGGATACGATATCGTGTGTGTCGACCCGGGGGTTCGCCACCCCGGATGCGGGATTCCGGGTGCCCGCGATTGCCCCCTGCCGGGTTCATACCCCTATGAGGCAGAGGTACCATTTAAGAGTTAGCAGGCCTCTCCCACCCGGGAGTGGCGCTCAGGGGCCCGGGAGGAGGGGCGATTTGGCAGGCAGCACCTCGAGGTCGGCCAGGACCGGATCTCCCGCTTCCCCCCCTTCAATCTGGACCGGGAGAGCGGCACTGGAGTAGATCCGACCTGAATATGTGACATTCCTATTGTTCACAACATACAGAAGCGTCCCAGGCCGGTCTCCCGATGCGGTAAGGTCGATAGTCGAGTTGAAGACGCCAGCCCTGACTGTTGAGTTTACCGGGAGTTCCTCTCCAGAACATCCCAGTACCGCCCCTTTGTCATTGATTCCGGCAGGATTGATCATGGTGAAGTTCCTGATAGCGGCGTTCTCCGCACCGCAGACAAAGAGGGCCCAGCCGTTTGAGTCGAGACTCCTGCAGTGGTCCATCACGAGGGAGGGGTTCTTCGTGACCGGCATGGACTGAAGGATGCAGTATGACACAGGCTTTGCAGAGGGGCCTGCTACCTGAGCGCGTCCCGTTTCGCTCTCGGCACAGTTATACAGGAGCATCCCGTCCGGGTTGCAGATAAAGAACCCAAACACACTGTTCCCCTCAGCCCGGCAGTTTATCAGCGACACCTGCCCTCCCGGGAGGTAGAAGCCGGATCCGAAGAAGTCCGGGTCGCCCACCAGGTAGGTCTCAGGGCAGGGTTTCTGTCCGTTGTTCAGGCTTGAGCAGTTGGTGAAGACGCAGTCCCGCTTCTCGGGGTCCCACTCGAAGTGGAACCCGGACTCGAGGCTCCCCTCGGCGGAAGAGTTGCTCACCCGGAGCCGCTCGATGTCGTTCTGTTCCGCAAAGTCAAACCCGGTCACCCAGGGGTTGAACGTCCCGAACCTGCCGCAGTTGATCGCATGGCAGTTCTCGTAGCGGATGTTTCTGATGGTGGTATTCTCTGATCCCCAGGCGTTGTGGAGGAACCCGTAGGTCCCGGTGTCCACAGCCCGGCAGTTGACGAACTCGACGTCTTCGAGGATGGGGGCATAGACGTTCGGGTTGTGGAGCAGGAGGAAGACCGCCTGGATACTGGCATCCGCGGTTCCCGTGACGTTAGAGACCCGGGTGCCGCTTGCATAGATGGTGACCACACCGAG
>NZ_DAQR01000117.1:95620-96018 GCF_002502935.1 Methanoculleus sp. UBA413 | reverse complement strand
CAACAGAGCTTGAACCTCGCCGACAGCCAACCCGGAATGCAGTGCCCCCATGGTTGCGTTCACGCCGATGGGACCCGGCCCCCTACACAGCCCACCACTGCCCACTGCATGGGAACAGGACCGGGAAAAAAACGGAACCAGCGCTGCACCGGTGGTTGGGAGGACCTGATCAGTACCTGGAGGTCAGGACCTCAAGTTCTTCCCTGATGGTCCGGCGGACCATCTCCTCGATGGCGTTGTAGTCCCGCTTTGCCTTCTCGTGCTTCTCGATCATCTCTTCCATCTTCATAACGCCGAGCGAGAGGTTCTTCCCGTACCTCAGGGCGACTTCCAGCGCCTCTTCGTCGATCCGGACAACCCTGGACATACAGAGAGGTTTTCCCGGCATCTGATATATC
>NZ_DAQR01000117.1:85370-95272 GCF_002502935.1 Methanoculleus sp. UBA413 | reverse complement strand
CAATCCCGCCCATATGCTGTTGTATGGCACCGAACAGAAGAACGAATAAGACCATCCTCGCGGGGGCGGCGCTGCTCGTCATCGTTGTGGCGGCAATCGTCACCGCAGGATGCACGGCAGGTACGTCGACGCCCGGCACGGTCGTCGGGCTCACCGGGGTCTCCTGGTCCCTGGACTCCTACCTCGCCGAGAACAACACACTCGTCCCGGCCCTGCCGGGATCGGAAGTTTCAGCCCGGTTCGGCGACGATGGAAAGGTCGTAGGCTCCGCTGGGTGCAACCACTACGGCGCAGACTACAACCTCAACGGCACGGCTCTCTCGGTCTCGCCGCCCATCAGCACAAAGATGTATTGTGGGGAGCCGGAAGGCATCATGGAGCAGGAGGCACGGTTCCTCGAGCTCCTCGGTTCGGCGGCAGGATGCCGGGTCGAGAACGACCGGCTGGAGATCACCAACGCCTCCGGCGCCACGGTGCTCACCTTCGTGAAGGAAGCGCCCGTAGCGCTCGCTGGAACGTCATGGACGCTCGCAAGCCTCGTCGGTGAGGACGGCGCCATGGTCCCGGTCCTCGCCGGCACGACGGTCACTGCAGTCTTCAGCGCTGACGGCAATCTCGGCGGGTCGGCCGGGTGCAACCACTACGGCGCAGACTACACGTTGAAAGACGCAAACCTCTTCATCGAGCCCGCGATCAGGACCGAGATGTACTGCATGGACCCGCCGGGCATCATGGAGCAGGAGGACCGCTACCTCGCGCTCCTCACAAAAGTCGCCTCCTACCGGGTGGAGCGGGTGACGGCGGACGGCGAGAGAATGCCCCTCAGTGCTTCCGTCTCCTCAAGGACGGAGAACGACCGGCTGGTCCTCACCGACGTGAACGGCGCCGATATCCTGGTCTTTGAGCCGATCACCCCGAAGCCCGACCTCCCGCTCACCGGGACCGACTGGGTGCTCGACGGCTACAGCACCGGGGGAGATGCGGTCTCCTCGGTGATCGCAGGCACAACCATCACCGCGAAGTTCGCCCCTGACGGGAACATCACCGGGAACGCCGGGTGCAACCACTACGGCGGTCGGTACAGTCTCAACGGCGCGAACTTCTCGGTCTCCTCGCTCTTCAGCACCCTGATGTACTGCGAGAAGCCGGAGGGCGTCATGGAGCAGGAAGGGAAGTATCTCGGCCACCTCGGAAACGTCTCCTCCTACCGGGTAGAGGGCGACCGCCTGATCCTCTCGGATAAGACGGGCACCGATCTCCTCTTCTTCGTGCAGGCCCAGAAGTTGCCGCAGGCCCCCCTCACCGGGACCCTGTGGACGCTTGAGTCCTACAGCCTTGAAGGAGATGCGGTCTCCTCGGTGATCGCCGGTACGACGGTCACAGCGGAGTTTGCACCTGACGGGAACGTCACCGGCAGCGCCGGGTGCAACCGCTACTTTGCCGCATACGAG
The DNA here is from genome assembly GCF_002502935.1 of Methanoculleus sp. UBA413. NCBI lineage: Archaea > Methanobacteriati > Methanobacteriota > Methanomicrobia > Methanomicrobiales > Methanomicrobiaceae > Methanoculleus > Methanoculleus sp. UBA413. Next base: position 93,821 of record NZ_DAQR01000117.1, on the reverse strand, counting down.
GTCTCGGGGAAGACGATGACCATAGGGCCGGCCGGCTCGACAAAGATGTACTGCGGCGAGCCGGAGGGCATCATGGAGCAGGAGGCACGATACCTGAGCCTCCTTGAGTCGGCGGCAGGCCACCGCATCGACGGTGACCGGCTCGACCTCCTCGATGAGGCAGGGAAGACGCTGCTCTCCTACCGGGCAGAGAGTGTGGATCAGCCCTGATCGGCCCTCCGATCCCGGGGGCCCATGGCGCCCCCGTTCCCGATTTTACCGCAACAGGAAAAACCTCTCCCCCGCTGCGCCCGATTCAGGGAGCGAGCGGCGGATTGTCGCGCCCTCCTTCCGTTCCTCCGGGAGAGAGCGATTGAGATAATCTCAACGCAAATGGGTTATTTTTTCTTCTCTCACCTCCTACCCGTGGGATAGATGCGCAGAAGAGACGGACACCACACACTCGCGAAGGTCGCATTTCTGGTCATCGTGGTGGCATGCCTCTTCTCGGCCGTGTACTCCGGCGGGACGGGCACGCCCCCCGACGATGCCGGCCGGGTCGCCGAACCGCTGGCAGGGACGGCATGGAACCTGGTCGCACTCCGTGCCGACAACGGTTCCGTCACCGCGCCCCTGCCCCAGGCAGAACCGCTCATCATATTCGGCGAGAGCGGCACGCTCTCGGGGTCAGCCGGGTGCAACCTCTACTCCGCCCCCTACCGGATCAATGGAACCACGATATCGGTGGAAGCGGTCGCTATCACCGGGGCATACCCTGCAACAGTAAATGGGCTCGTTCAGCAGGAGAGCCGCTACCGGGAACTCCTTGTCGCGGCCTCCTCCTACCGGGTCGATGGCGACCGGCTGGTGCTCTCCGGGCCGTCGGGGAAGGACCTGCTCGTCTTTTCGCGGGCAGAGCAGCCCAAGACTGTGCCGCTGCTTGCGACGACATGGCAGCTGACCCGTTACAGCACCGGCGGCGGCAGCGCTGTCGCCTCACCGGTCCCGGGGACCAACATCACCCTGATCTTCGATGATGACGGTACGCTCTCGGGGTCTGCAGGGTGCAACGCCTACTCGGCCCCCTACCAGCTCAACGAGACAGGACTTGCCGTGGAGCGGGTCATCGCCACAAAGACCTCCTGTACCGAGCCAGACGGGGTCATGGAGCAGGAGAGCGCCTACCTGGCCCTGCTCCGGTCGGCGGCGGGCTACCGGATCGTTGGCGACACGCTCGCGGTCATCGACGGCAACGGCAGGGCGATACTCTTCTTTACGGCAGAGCCGTGAGGGATCAATCGCCCGAATACCCTTTTGCGGACGGCGAGTTGTGCGGGACTGGAGGGGCAACGGATCTCCGGACCCGAAATAAGGGCTTTGTTGATAACCCCTCTCTGCCCGCTTCGAAAAGCCGCAATCCCGGGACCACACCCGGACACGGCTTTCCACCGGGCTGCGCAGCCTCGCGGTGCTTGAACGCTGGTCTTCAAGTGGAGGTTACAGGTATTGCCTTGCAGGGACAGGGGCGGGGGCTATCCCCCGCCCCGTCAGCCCCACCCCAGACGCGATAGCCATCACGGCCCACTGCATGGGTGTTGCGGAGAAGATGGCCGGGCCAGCATGCACCCATGGATTCACCAGAGCCAGCAGCTGGATTCTGCATCCGGTAAATTTTGAGTTCACCCCCGGACTCACGTGCGTTTCAACAGGGCCAAAATAAGGTTACGCCGCCGGGATGGAGAAATGCATCTGGGCAAACACCCACGCGTGCCCAGTCCCGCGGAGCACCGCCGTCAACCGCACGTTCTGGGTCTGCGGGGCACCGCCGGCGACGACATGATACGCCATATCGGCCATCACCCACGCAACCGTCCCCTCAGCACCGATATGAATCTCGGAGAACTCGACCGATATCGTCTCCGCACATGAAAAGTCGCGCTCGAGGTGCCGGCGAAACTCTTCCCTCCCGATCACCTTTTCATCAGGACCGGTCCCGAACGCCCGAATGTTGGGGTCGACGAGCGCCACCATGCCATCGAGATCCTTCTTAGCGGCGGCCTCCGCCATCCGCCGGAGCACCGCCATGATCTGGTTCTGCGTCTGTTCGCTGACAGGCATGAATAGTAGTGGACCACCGCATCTAATATTTCACACGCCCTTTGTGCGCTTCCGCGTGAGACGATGGTCCGCCTCGCACACAGAATCTATGCGGATTATGCGGACACCCTGCCAGCCCGGCCGTCCCGCTACTTCTCCAGCGGTTGGAGGCGCTCCGGGAACTCCGGCGACCGGGCGGCCCGGATGAGGCTTGCGACACCCTCATCCCCGGCCAGTTCCTCCCTGATCAGGAGGTCGCACGTCTCATGCCCGAGCGGGGTGAACCGGAGCCCCGCCTCCCGCGCCATAGCGGCCGGGCAGACGCCTGCGTCGGCAAATCCGTTGCTGACCGCCGCTGCGACGGCCCCGGGCGTCCTGACCTCATGCTCGTAACCGGTGAGCCGGTCGGCATCGATCCCCTGCTCTTCCAGCCATGCATCCAGGAAGACCCGCGCCGCAGAACCCTTCGGGCGGTTGACGAACCTGAGCGACTCCAGGGCGCCGGTATCCAGGGCGTCTGACGACGCGATCCCAAGTTCCGTCCGGGCTACCTGCACCCGCAGGAGGTCTACCTCAGGCAGGTACCGGAGCACCAGGTCATTCCAGGCTGTCTCGGTCTTTGGGATGCAGACAGAAGCGGCGTGACAGGTCTTCGCCCGCAGAGCGAGCACCGCCCCCATCGTCGAGGCGTTGCAGCAGTGGAGCAGATAACCAGCATCAGAGAGGCAGTTCCCGAGTTCGTTCAGGGCGGGATAACGCACGCCGGTGCAGATGAGCGTGCGGGCGATCCTCTCCTGCGGGACGGTGAGCCGGACGCGCACCTCCTCGCCCGCCTCTATCCCCTCGCGCCCGGCCGGGACATGGAGGTAGCCGTTTGCCCGGACCACCGCCATCTGGATGCCACCCCCACGGGGATGCGGCGTCGCCCAGCAGGTGCCGTCCACCCGCCCGACAGAGACCGGAATAAACTCATCAAACCCGAGATCGGACGCCAGTTTCCGCGACAGCCGGACATCCAGCTCTTCGCCCTGGACCGGGGAGAGCCCCCACCAGCAAAGCAGGTCCCCCGCAACCTCCCGGAGGACAGTCTGTGCGGCGACAGGGTAGCCCGGCATCCCGAGAACCGGTTTACCATCGACCCGCGCGAGCAGTACCGGTTTCCCGGGCCTGACCGCGATACCGTGGAAGATGATCTCCCCGAGCGCGCCGACAACATCTGCAGAGTAGTCCCGGGAACCGGCAGACGAACCGGCCGAGAGGATGACAAGGTCGTTCTCGGCGACCGCTTCCTCAAGCGCCCTTTGGATCAGGTCCGGGTCGTCGGGGACGATCCCATAGCGACGGCAGGTCGCTCCCATCCGGGTGAGGTAGGCCTCCGCCATGAGGGTGTTTGTCTCGACCGTCTGGCCGGGCGCAGGCACCACACCGAGCGGCACGAGATCGCTCCCCGTCGGGATGATCCCAACCCTGACCGACCGCACCTTCACCCGGGTTATGCCGTAGGTAGCAAGCGCGCCAGTATCAAACGGCCGGACCTGATGACCTTTCGGGAGGACAAGCTCACCGGCCCTGATATCCTCGCCGGCATGCCTGACGTGCTGCCAGGGCGCGGCCGACTTCCTGATCCAGGTCTTGCCGTCCTCGTCCCAGGTATCCTCGACCATGACGACGGCGTCAAACGAAGGGGGAAGTATCTCGCCGGTATTGATGCGGGCACAGTCCCCAAGAGGCAGCGGCCGCTGGTCCTGTGCCCCCAGGGTATCGGCGCTCTTGACCGCGTAACCGTCGAACGTCGCAATATCGGCCAGGGGTACAGAATACTCTGCGTACAGCGGTTCGGCTGTCACCCTGCCGACAGCCAGACGCAGCGGCACGGTCTCGGTGTGGTCCAGGGGTGGAAACGCCCGCCGCATGGCCGCGAGCGCATCAGGGAGCGGTGTGAGGTTCAGGTAACGGCGTGGCATGCTACTCCTCGATAATGTGCCTGATTAAAGGATCCAGGCATGTACATGATTATTCGTTACTTTCTGTTAAAAGGCAATTGTTTTTTTATCGGCAGATCTCGCAGTCGAAGAGCACTGCTTCGTTGCACGCAAAGACCGCATCGACACTCTCCGGCACGGTCCGAAGGTGAAAGACCACCTCTTCTCCGGGACAGGCAAAAACGTAGCAGTCTGTCCCCGAACATCCCAACCGGTGGTTTCCCGGGCGCGCACCGGTGATCCCGATGAGCGCGTCAGCGATGCAGGGGTCGGCGCCGAGCGTGACCGCGACCAGAGGGTGCCGCAGGTCGCGCCTGAGGATGCGGGTCGCCGCCTCCGCGACCCGCACCGCGACCGCCACACCCGGACAGAGTTCCCCGTGGTAGTTCACCGCCTCGCGGATGAGGCCCTCCCGGTATTCGCCGGGCCCCATCTTCTCGATCTTCTCGGTTCGGTCATGACCGGTCGCGGAGAAGACGCAATCCCATCCCGTCTGGTAGGGTTTGATGTCGATCACCGGCGTCCCGTCGATCACGTCCACATTCTCAAGCTCGAGGAACCGCCCCTCCCGGAGACCGCGCAGCCGCACCACGGAGACGGAGAGGGGGTTTGGTCTCTCGGGCGAGCGGAGCGAGAAGACACCCTTCTCAGGGAGGTCGCGGGAGACCTTCCGGGCAACCGCCTTCAGGACGGCCCGGTCAGCCTCGTGCAGCCAGCAGATCAGGATGAGATGCGAGTTCTCTTCAACGCCTGACAATGCCCCGGCGTAATCGGGGAAGACCTCGATCTCAGCCTCGACGCCCTGGACCGGCATATCGCTCCGCGAACGGAGATGCGATCGCACAATCCCGATAGGGGAGAGTTCCATGCGGTGCACTCGTGGGTGATAGGTGTTACACCCCCATATGCCCTTTCTGTATGGGGGAGCCGCCCTTTCAGTATGCTGTCTTCTCGAAGTAGGACTGGGACCGGCAGTCGGCACAGGCTCCGCTGACGAGTAGGTTGTCCGGAACCATCTCACCGCAGATGGAGCAGATGGCAGACTTCCAGGGCTGTTTCCGCGGCACTTTCACCCGCACCCACTCATACGAGAGGAGGTCGCGCCCCGCATCGATGATCTCATCGATCAGCGCAGTGCCTCGGGTTCTCGGGTCAAAGAGCGGGTCTTTGGTATACCAAAGGGCAAACGTCGGGTACCGGCCGATCTTCTCGCCATCGACGAAGACCCGGATCCCATCCACCTGCGGCGTCTCGGCAGGCCGGTTCATGGTGATGGCAAACTTCCCTATGGGAAACACCCGGAGACGGCCGTTACCGATCGTGCAGTGGGCGATCATCTGCAGGGCGTCAGGCAGACACCTCGTGGTCTCGCAGACGGCGTAGATCTTCTCACCGCCGGGAGGGTCCAGGAGTTCCAGGGCATAGTCCACCATGAAGACCCCGATCAGGAGCCCGGGGGCTGCAAATGTGTGAAAGTCGATGCATCTCCGGAAATGCTCTATCAACTCCGGATCAGAGCCTTTTGACTTAAGTCTGGCCTCGATATCATCCCGTGTATGATTCAGTCTCGGTTGCACGAAGTAATATTTGACCAGGGTTAGTTGTAAACGTTTTGGATTGTTCAACCACGTTAAGTTTATTATAGTCGGATATTTTCAACATTCTCTCAAAAATTAACGCTTAAATCAATAAAATATGTCCTTATACCCTATTTTTAAATTATATCGGGTCGGTACTCAATAGAGATCAATTATATCATGTATAAAATGGCCAGATGTTAAAAGAATATGTTTAAATTTATATACTACTTAGTAGAGTAAACTAGTGTAAGTATGTCCATCCTTTCCTGACATGCTTGGCAACCGACGTTGAATGCAACAATCGGGAGAATGTTGAATGACAGAAACCAACGGAAAGTTACGCTACGTTCCCACGACCTGCCCGTACTGCGGTGTAGGATGCGGCCTTAACCTCGTGGTGAACGACGGCAAACTCGTAGGGGTAGAACCCTACAAGAGGAGCCCAATCAACGAGGGAAAACTCTGCCCCAAGGGAGCCACCTGCTGGGAGTTCGTGCAGAGCCCCGACCGGCTGACAAAGCCCCTCATTAAGAAGAACGGCAAGTTTGAAGAAGCGTCCTGGGACGAGGCTTACGACCTGATCGCCTCGAAGTTCAAGGAGACCTACGAGAAGTTCGGGCCGAAGTCCCTCGGGTTCCAGGTCTCGTGCCGGACGCCCAACGAAGAGTGCTACATCATGCAGAAACTCGCGCGCGTGGCCTTCAAGACCAACAACATCGACAACTGCGCGCGCATCTGCCACGGGCCGTCCGTCGCAGGACTCTCGCTCTCGTTCGGCTCCGGTGCCGCGACAAACCCCTTCGAGGATCTCGCGAACACGGACCTCATCTTCATGATCGGGGCAAACTCGGTTGAGGCGCACCCGCTCGCCGGCCGCCGGATTCTCCAGGCAAAGAAGGCGGGCAAGACGCTCATCGTCTGCGACCCGCGCTACACGCCCACGGCGCGCCTGGCCGACCACTACGTCCGCTACAACCCCTCGACGAACATCGCCCTGATCAACTCGATCATGTACTGGATCATCAAGGAGAACCTCCACGACAAGGAGTTCATCGAGAAGCGGACGAAGGGATTCGAGGATATGAGGAAGGTCGTGGAGAAGTACGCGGATGTTGAGTCGATCACCGGCGTTCCCACCGAGCGGGTCAAGGAGATCGCCCGGATGTACGCGAGCGCCAAGAATGCGGTGATCATCTACTGTCTCGGCATCACGGAACTCTCGACCGGCACGGACAACGTCAGGTCGCTCGGAAACCTCGCGATGCTCACCGGCAACGTCGGGAGACCAGGAACCGGCGTCAACCCGCTCCGTGGCCAGAACAACGTGCAGGGCGCCTGCGACATGGGTGCCTACCCGAACGTCTTCTCCGGCTACCAGAAGTGCGAGGACGACGCTACCCGGAAGCGGATGGAGGAACTCTGGGGCGTCACCGGGCTTTCAAGCGAGTACGGTGTGACCCTGACAGAGCAGATCAACCAGTGCGGCGACCCGATCAAGGCGATGTACATCTTCGCGCTGAACCCGGTCGTCTCCTACCCCAACGCGAACCACGTAATGAAGTCGCTTGAGAAACTGGACTTCCTCGTCGTGCAGGATCTCTTCATGACCGAGACGGCGCAGTATGCCGACGTGGTCCTGCCCGGTGCATCCTTCGCTGAGAAGGACGGGACGTTCACCAGCGCCGAGCGGCGTGTCAACCGTATCCGCAAGGCCGTGGATACCCCGGGCGATGCAAAGGAAGACTGGCAGATCTTTGTCGACCTAGCCCACAAACTCGGGCTCAAGGGATTCGACTTCAACTCACCCGAGGAGATCTGGGACGACATGCGGCGGGTCACTCCGTCGATGGCCGGCATCTCCTACGCGAGGATGGAGAAGCCGGAGTCCGTACACTGGCCCTGCCCGACCCTGGAGCACCCAGGAACCCCGATCCTGCACCGCGAGAAGTTCTCCGCGGCCGACGGTCTCGGCACCTTCTTCGGGCTCGAGCACCGGCCGCCTGCGGAGGTTGCTGACGCCGAGTATCCGTTCACCTTGATGACCGGACGTCTGATCTTCCACTACCACACCCGGACCCAGACCGGCCGGGCGAAGATCCTCCACCACGAGGTGCCCGAAGCCTACGTGCAGATCAACGAAGAGGATGCCGCGCGGCTCAAGATCCAGAACGGAGAGATGATCCGGCTTCGGAGCAGGCGCGGTGAGGCGGAGGCCCTTGCCAGAGTGACCGATGAGGTCGCGCCCGGCGTGCTGATGATGACGATGCACTTCGGCGGGAAGGGGTCTGTGAACCTGCTTACGAACAATGTGCTGGACCCGCTCTCCAAGATGCCGGAGTTGAAGCACAGTGCGGTTGCCGTCGAGAAGATCACGGGGGTGCAGTGAGATGGTAGCGAAGGGAGATATGGTATATGCCTGGACAACGAGCTCCGATATCGCCAAGGTGGCGGAATGCGGCGGCGCGGTGACCGGGCTCCTCAAGTTTGCCCTGGAGAACGATATCGTCGACGGCGTGCTGGCGGTCAAGAAAGGTGTTGACGTCTACGACGCTGTGCCGGCGCTGATCACCGACCCGGCTGAGATTGCAGAGACGGCAGGTTCGCTCCACTGCGGGACGCTCCTGCTCTCGAAACTGATCAAGAAGTACATCGGTGGCGCTGAGGATATGCGCCTTGCCGTGACGGTGAAGGGTTGCGACGCGATGGGCATATACGAGCTTGCGAAGCGCAACCAGGTGAACCTGGACAACCTCCTCCTGATCGGCGTCAACTGCGGCGGCACGGTCAGCCCGGTCCTGGCCCGGAAGATGATC
>NZ_DAQR01000117.1:70475-85210 GCF_002502935.1 Methanoculleus sp. UBA413 | reverse complement strand
CGAGAAGTTCGAGGTCGACCCCGACGATGTCGTCAAGGAGGAGATCGACAAGGGCCAGTTCATCATCGTGACGAAGGACGGCCAGCACAAGGGCATCTCGATGGACGAGCTCGAGGATGCTGGGTATGGCCGCCGGCCGAACTGCCGCCGGTGCAAGATGAAGATCCCGCGTCAGGCCGACCTTGCCTGCGGGAACTGGGGTGTCATCGGCGACAAGGCCGGCAAGGCCACGTTCGTCGAAGTCTGCTCCGAGAAGGGCGCCGACCTCCTGAACAGGGCCGCGAAGGCCGGGGCCATCGCTACAGGGCCCGCGAACCCGAAGGGGATCGAGATCCGCGGCAAGGTCGAGAACGCGATGCTGAAACTCGGCGACAAGTGGCGGGCACGCTACTTCGAGAGCCTCGGTGAAGGGAAGGAACGCCTCCAGAAGGTAATGGAGGACTCGTCCCGGTGTACCAAGTGCTACGCCTGCATCGAGAACTGCCCGATCTGCTACTGCGTCGAGTGCAGCACGAAGAAGCCCTACCTGGTCCCGCCGGGCGTGCTCCCCGTGCCGTTCATGTTCCACCTGATCCGCTACGCCCACGTGGCGGACTCCTGTGTCAACTGCGGCCAGTGTGAGGAGAACTGTCCGATGGAGATCGCGAACTCGCTCTACATGCACGCCCTGCAGACCGACATGGAGAAGATGTTCGGCCACACCCCGGGTGTGGACATGGAACTCCCGGTGCTTGCGCTTGTTGAGGAGCAGGCGGAGCGGGAGCGGCTCTTCAAGACAGGCAGCGACCAGATCTTTGACGTGTTCAAGTAAGGTCTCCTCCTCTGGAGGAGACCTCTAGCACCCACGCGGTGCTGGCAACAACAGAGATTATAGGTTGCGCCCGGCCGGATCGGCGGGTGTATGGACGACCGTCGAACAACATCTTGGGTTCCAGAAAAAAACCTCGATGCGCCCGTGCCGGGGCGCAAGGGAAGCCGGAAGAGCGGGATAAAACCTCGGAAATTTTCTCCCGCCGACTTCCGGCCTATTTTTCTGGCAGTGCCGGAAGGCCTGTCGATTGTTCTCCCGGATCCATCCTGAAGGCCTCCGGAACCGATAAATATCGAGGCACCGGGCGCAGGAAGTTGGACTGCCAGGCCAGGTTCTTCTCTCCGTGCACAGACGTAGCGGGGGGTGGGGGCAGTGCGTGAAGATACCCCCGGGATCCCGGTGAGGGATGACCGGGTTCATACATGCCCGCATTGCGCAGCCACACCACCGGCGCGCAACGCCCGGGAGGGACCATACTAATAAACGCCAATCTGGAGGCAGACAGGTTATACCGTTCGCGGCGGAATAACGGGTCTTCACCACCACACCAGCAAAGCGCGCGAAAATAGGATCCGTATCGAAAAACAGAGAACGCCCCGGCCGGGATTTGAACCCGGGTCGAAAGCTCCGGAGGCTTTCAGGATATCCACTACCCTACCGGGACTGCCATATTATGTTGTCTGGTATGATATAAAAGGCCAGCGGAGAGAGAGGGTTTCAGGCCTTCTTCGACTCGTAGAGGTGCCATATCTTGCACGCCCCCTCATGGCTGACCATGCAGGGACCGACAGGGGTGCGCGGGGTGCAGACCTTCCCGAAGAGCCTGCAGTCTGACGGCCGGGCGACACCGCGCAGCACCTTATCGCAGATACAGGCAGAGTGCTTATCCACGTGCTGGATCTCGATACCATACTTTTTCTGCGCATCGTAGCCCGCAAACTCCGGCTTCAGGCGGAGACCCGACTTCGGTATCACCGGGAACCCGCGCCACTCGACATCGAACGGCTCAAAGACCTCGTACATGAGGCGCTTCGCCTTGACGTTCCCCTCTCGCGAGACCGCGCGCGGGTAAGCGTTGTCCACCCGGTGCACGCCCTCGCGGACCTGCTGCACCGCCATAACAAGACCAAGGAGAATATCCTCTGGCTCAAACCCTGCGACGACCTGCGGGACAGGGAACCGCTCGTACTCCTCGTAGCCCATCACCGTGCAGACGTGCCCCGGGAGGATGAACCCCTGGAGCGATGCCTCCCCCTGCTCAAGGAGCCAGGCCATCGCAGGCGGGACGAGCCGGTGACACGAGAGGATGGAGAAGTTCTCCGGCGGGTTTGCAAGGATCGCGGCGGCGACGGTCGGCGCGGTGGTCTCAAACCCGACCGATATGAAGACAACATCACGGTCAGGCTCATTTCGCGCGATCTCCACGGCCTTGTGGACGCCCTGCACCACCCGGACGTCGCCGCCGCTCGACTCAAGCGACCCCCTCGACCCCGGGACCCGCAACAGGTCGCCGTAGGTAGCGACGATGCAGCCCTTCTCCACCAGGTCCAGCGCGGCATCGATCTCACCCTGCGGCGTGATGCAGACCGGACAACCCGGCCCCATCACGATCTTGAGGTTTGAAGGCAGAACGCTCCGGAGCCCGGCACGCGCTATCGCCGCCTCATGGGTGCCGCAGATGTGCATGAGCGTGATCTCCCGGTCTACAAGAGAATGGAGTGTGTCGAGGATTTCCTTACCAACCGCCATGGATTCTCATAATTATGTCTCGCCGATAGTGCATATTAGTGCCGGTGTGAACAGAACTGCCGGGACCATGCGCACCGGCACCTTCCCTCCAATCAGCGGGAGGCACGCGAAAGACGAGGCCGCCGCATATGGGAATGATCAGATCGCCCGATAAAACACGCCCCTTTTCTCCCGTACTGGCTCGACCCGGCCCTCCGCCTCAAGAACTCTCAGGCACTTTGAGATCTCAGCCGGACGGAGACCCAGGATGCCGGCGAGGTCGCCGATCGTGCATGGTCTCCGTCTGATGGTCGCAAGGAGGAGGTCGATGACCTCCCCGGCCTTCGGCGGCAGCGCCCGACCCGTGCACGCCGCCCCGATCACCTCCGCATTCCCGCCGAGGATTGACGCGATCCGCTCGAGAGCAAGGGGCGGTGCCGGCCGGACCCAGACCTCGGTACCGGGCCGGTCGAGGGTGTTTACCTGGACGCAGTCAGGGTCGATGACGGCGATAGCGTCCCTCAGGCGGAGGATCTCCTCCTCTGTGTCGTTCAGGCCCGGGACGATAAAGACCTCGAGCCAGATCTCGCCCATGAACTCCCGGGCAAAGGCTTCGAGCCCCGCAAGTACCTGCCCGGCGGTGAGGCCGGGACAGGGGCGGTTGATCTCCTGGAAGACCTCTTCGGAGACCGCGTCAAGCGACGGAACGACAAGGTCCGCCCGCATGAGAGCGATCCTGACGTCCGGGTCCGTGAGGAGCGCGCTGTTGGTCAGCACCGCGACGCGGTAGCGTGGATACCGGTCCTTGATGAAGGAGATGATCTCGCCGATCCCTGAGTGGAGCGTCGGCTCCCCCGAGCCGGCAAACGTGACGTAGTCGAGGTCCGGCACCTTCGCGAGGTACCCATCAACCTCCGCGATGACCCGGTCCGTCGGGACGTACTCGCGCCGCTCCCCGGTGAGGCTGGTCGTCCGCCCACACTCGCAGTAGACGCAGTTGAAGGTGCAGGTCTTCAGCGGCACCAGGTCGACCCCGAGCGACGTACCCAGGCGCCGGGAGCAGACCGGGCCGAAGAGGTAGCGGTATGCCATAGTGTTATCTGGGCGTGAGAGGTCTTCAGCATTTAGCCGGAGGCAAGACCCCCTCACGCCTCCCCGATCCTGAGCATCCTCTTGCAGAAGTGGTCAACCGAGGTGAAGACCGCCCGGTTGAGGCCATCAGGGCAGGCAGGGGCATCGATGGTGACGAACCGGAGCAGGTCGGAGTAGTAGTTCAGCGAGGGGTACTTCCTCTGGAACTCATCAAGGCAGAGTGCCGCCTGCCCCTGCCTGCCCCGGAGAACGGCGTAGACGTAGTCGATAAGATGCAGGACATGCCCCGGCATCTTTCTCTCTTCGGCAAGCCTCCGAAACCCGTTGTATTCTGCGTCGCGCGGGAGGTAGAGTGCGGTCCGGAGGCCGTAGTAGACGGGCTCGAGATCGTCGGGAAACTTCTCGAGCATATCGCGGATGAAACTCAGGGCATCGCCGAGGTCACCCTGCTCGAACTTGAGGTGGTATGCCTCCCGGTAGAAGGATATATCGTCGGGAAAACGGACAAGGGCGATCTGGAGCATCTTCACCAGCGCCACATCGTTTCTATCCTGTTTTGCTCTCGCTAGCCCTATCTGCAGGAACCAGCGGTTATCAGGGAGCCATTCGGTTGCAAGGAAGATCATCACCCAGAACGGTTCGGCGAGCCATGAGTCCTGCTCAAGCTCCCCCCTGACCAGTCGCTGCAGGCCGGGCCTCAGCTGCCCGAGTTCGTCCATGTACTGGCGTGCGGACTTCAGGTAGTTCCACCGTTCCGCGGCCGAATAACCAGGTTCGGCCGATCCCTCCTTATAGAGGATATAGTGGCAGTAGGCATACCAGCACCCCACGGCGGCGTCATGCTTCCAGTACGGCCTGAGGTAGGCTGCCGCCGCGATCGGCATCCCGATCTTCATTAGTTTGACAGCAGCGGCAAGGTGGGCGCCGGCTTTCCGCTCTTTCTTCCGCTTCAGCCCACAGGCGATGTCGCAGACGCGACTGACGAACCTGGGGTCCCCGGCCCGTTTACTGACGTTAAAGACCTGGTATACAACCGCATCGATGAACTCATCGTGCACCTGGTCGGGGATGGGGACGTTTGCACGTTCAAGGATTGTGGCGATCTTCCCGAAGAACGAGGGGAAATTTTCATCGATGGCTTCGGCATTGGTCTCGATGAAGGAGAAGATCTCGGTCTTTGCTTTGTCAAGCCGGTTTGAGACGACAATCTCCGGGATGAAGCCGCCAGCCATATCTATTCGTTTAGGAGGAGGTTACCATAAACCATGTGGATTTGGCCCCCACGGCCGGTTCCGACAGCCCCCGGGGGACCGGACCACAGAGACGGCGGCCGTATATCCCGAAGATATTTAATGTACCGGCCGGAATATCCTGTATTATGTTTGGCGTCTCCACCTACTGCCTCCATCACGAGCCGCTCCCTGCAGCGCTCGAGAGACTCGCTCCCGTAACCGATTGCGTGGAGGTGATGGATGAAGGGCTGCATTACCTGGAGAACACAGAACCGCTTGAGAGTTACTCGTTTCTCTACTTCATTCATGCGCCGTCCCGGGGGGTCAACATCGCAAGCATCCTTGAGCCTATCCGGCGGGCGAGCGTCGAGGTCCTGACACAGACGTTCTCCATCGCCGCTGAGATCGGGGCTGACGTGGTCATCCACCCGGGTTACTATGCGTGGCGCCAGGAGCGGGAGCGGGCGGTGGAGAAGTTCCGGCAGTCGCTTGACGAGCTGACGGCAGCGGCCGACGACCTCTCGGTCACCTTCTTCGTCGAGAACATGGGGAACTGGGAGTACTTCTTCCTGCGCTCCTCCGAGGACCTGCCGCTCATCGATGGGATCGGGCTTGCGCTCGACGTCGGCCACGCACACCTGAACGGGTGCCTGGATGCGTTCCTCGCCCACCCGGCGGCGCACTTCCACCTGCACGACAACGACGGTACCGAGGACTCACACGACCCGGTCGGGACCGGATCGATCGATTTCGTGGCTGTGATGGATGCTGTGCGCAGGAACAACGTCATTCCCATCGTCGAGGTGGATACTCTCGAGGGCGTGACCGCCAGTATAGCCGCGCTTGAGGCGATCGATGCCGTCCGCGCTGGGGAATAGGGGCGGTCTTGCCCCGCTCATCCACCGGTTTCAGCCGTAACCTTTTATAGGGAAAAACTCCAACATAGTTGGTGCGTCAAGCCTCAGTGGCTCAGCCGGTAGAGCGCGTCCTTGGTAAGGACGAGGTCCCGAGTTCAAATCTCGGCTGAGGCTTCCTGTTCTCATTGCTCAAGATAAGTTCTATTGAATTCTGCGATAAAATTACCCGATACCGATTAGATAATCATGGCACCCGTGACAGACGGCGACACCCTGCTCCTGCACTTCACCAGCACCCGCCCCGACGGTGAGATATTCGAGGATACCCGCTCGGGAGATCCGGTGCAGGTGACCCTCGGCAAGAATCAGATTAACCCCCTGTTTGAGGAGGCGCTGATCGGAAAAGAGTCAGGCGAGACGGTGACCGTGGTGCTGCCCCCGGAAAAGGCCTATGGAAGATTCCGCAGGAAACTCGTCGTCACGATTAAACGCAAGAATCTCAAACTCGACCACGAACCGGTTCCCGGGGAGTTCATCAGGGTCGAGGTGATGGGAAAACCCTGTATGGTGACCGTCGTAGACGTGACCGAGAAGAGCGTTACCATCGATGCAAACCACCCGCTTGCAGGAGAGACGATCACCTATACGATCACGGTCGCGGCAATACTTCCCCGGGCTGGCTAGGCCCTCGTGGAAGCGCTCGACCGGACCCACGGTTATACTCCCTCACGCGAAAATCTTCGCATCCGACGAGATTGCCCTCCGGCCCGTAGAGGCGTCCAGGCCGGAACCTTCCGGAAAGCTTCATAACCAGGTGCGATCGATAGGCGCCGCTGTCTGGAGTTGTCACCATGAAGATACTCGGTATTAATGGGAGCCCCCGGGGCGAGAGAAGCGCCACCTTGCAGCTTATCACAGCGGTCCTCGAAGGCGCGAAGGAGAAAGGCGCAGAGGTCGATGTCGTGAACCTCATAGACCTCGATATCAGGTTTCGCAACGCGTGCAGCGCCTGTTTCCAGGAGGGCAGGTGCGTCGAGGAAGATGATTTCCCGGAACTCTATAAGAGAATCAAGGCTGCCGACGGGCTTGTGCTCGGGTCGCCCGTGTACATCGACCAGATCACCGGTCAGATGAAACTGCTCATCGACCGGATGGCCGATGGAATTCAGTGTCAGGCGCTCTCGGGGAAGTACGGGTGTTCGGTCTCCACCTCGGGCGATCACGCCGAGCAGGCGGTCGTCACGTACCTGAACCACTTCCTCCAGATGCTCGGCGCGACGCCGGTCGGCGGCGTGGGGGTCGCGACCAGGAAGGACCAGAATGCCCTGACCCGGGCGGAAGAGGATGCCCGTGAGCTCGGGAAGACGCTCGCCGAAGCGATCCTGACCCGGCGGCGGTACCCGGAGATCGAAGCGTTCCACCAGCGGTTCCAGGAGAAGTTCAAAGCGGTCATCACCGGCGCAAAACCTGAATGGCCGGGCGATTACGAGCACTGGGTCAACCAGGTCTGGATCTGGTGAACCCGCGACAGCCTTCGAGATTCCCCGTGCACCATCCGGCCCCTTCGAGGCATCAGGGTAAAAACCGCCCCTATCCCGGCGGTGCCACTTCCCGGACGGCCGCAGTTACGGCAGGCCCGAACCTATATATAAGCTCAGGCATATGCGCCTGCGGGAGGCTCCGCCAACCTCTCCCAGGAGGTTATGTGATATGCCCGATTTCTCAAATCCCTTTGCCGGGAACCGCATGGAACGCAAGCTGGACCGGAACGAACTTATCCGGACGATCCGGTTCTCGATCGCAGCTGAATACGAGGCGATCCAGTTCTACGAGCAGATTGCCGAATCGACCGACGACCCGCTGGTCCGGAAGGTGATGCGTGATGTCGCAAACGAGGAGAAAGAGCACGCAGGAGAGTTCCTGCGCCTCCTGCGCGAGATTGAGCCGACCGAAGAGGAGTTCTACCAGCACGGCTACGAGGAGGTCGAGGAGATGATCGGGGAGGTTAAGATGCGCGGGAAGTAGTTCTCGTTCTTCTGCCTCCCCGGCCTTACCGACAATCGCACCAGGTAGCACCCGGGCTAGCAGGCGAATGAGGTGTTTAAGAGAAAGGCGGACTGCAGGAGGAGTTCACCCAATGGCTCAGGGAAAGTCCGCCGCTCTCTGCAAGCCGCCGCCGGGAAGGCAGCATCGCTCATCAACGCAGGCATCCTCCTCCTGCCGCTCCGGCAATACATCAGCGATTCCAATTCCCCCCAAGGAGCATACACCCAAATACGACTTCCGGTGAAACCTCATCAATGGATACTCGCGCGGGGACGAACCAAGAGAGGGTGGTGCAGAAATGCAAGGCGTTAATCGACCGGGTGGAGTTCATCGAGGCGCACTTCTCCGAAGAGGTCCTCACCGAAAGGATTCTGCGCAAGGCTATGTACAAGGAGTTCCAGGAAGCAGTTGAAGCAGCGGCCGACATCTGCGCTCTGGTGCGGCGCAGCCTGGATTCATCGGCACAGGACGATTACAGCAACATTGACTACCTGGTCGAACGGGGGGTTATCCCGGCAGGTCTCGGCAGATCCCTGAAGGAAGCAAACGGTCTTTCGAGCAGGCTGGTCCACGAATACGATGGAATGAACGACTATATAGCGTATACCTCGATCCCAGGACTTACCGGAGCCTTACGCGAATTTTCCGGGGTGATGCTCACGTGGCTCTCCAGATAACTGGTGCAGGACTCCTCGAACATTTCCATGAGGTGCTGCCGTCCATCAGGGGCATCCTCATCTGGGTCGCATATCAAAGGCTATGCAGACGAGCGGTCGGAGATCGATGTCTGCCTCATTCTAAGCGAGGGCGCCGATCGTGCTCCGATCTACAGGCACGTGCTCACGGCGGGAGAACACTATGATATCGTCATCTTCGATTGAGACCCCCGGTACCTCAGGGGTGAGATCCTGGAGGCGCATACGGTGCTCTACGCGGACGACCCGAGCGACCTGGACTACTGGATATACAAACAGCGTTCTGTCTGGCGGGATATGAAGCGTCGGCAGATGCCGGCCCCTCCCGGCGCCCTGCTCCGCCGCGTACGCCCATGAGTACGGAAGATGGCAAAATGGATGCAGGAGAACCGCAGGCTGTAGAGCAAAACACCGGCAGATCTCCCGATCACATCCTGGTGTTCTGCGCTCCACGTCAACTCTTAACCCGCGCATTCTTAAGCAATATCCTATAAGTTGTGTTTTTAGGGATTTTTGGTTCCTGGAATATATTATATAATGGATATAATTATGAAGTCTGCTCGTCAAACATGATGTATGCTCGGCATCGTCCCGGATATCGACCCGGCAATCGTTTCTCTGATTATAGTCCCGACATTCATCTTCTTCGCACGGATCTGTGATGTCACCATCGGGACGATGCGGATCATCTTCGTGGCCCGGGGGATGAAGATGGTCGCCCCGATCCTCGGGTTCGTCGAGGTCTTCATCTGGATCATTGCCATCGGTCAGATCTTCCAGAACCTCACAAACCCGCTCAATTACTTCGCCTACGCGGCCGGGTTCGGTACGGGAAACTACGTCGGGATGCTCGTCGAGGAGCGCCTGGCGATGGGGCTCTCCCTCATCCGGATCATCACCCAGCGGGACGCAACCAATCTCATCGACTACCTCCGTGCCTCCGGCTACGGGGTGACGGTCCTTGACGCCCAGGGGAAACAGGGGCCCGGCAAGGTCATCTTCTCGGTGATCAAGAGGAAAAACATCAAGGATGTGGAGAACGCCATCCACGAGTTTGCCCCGAAGGCGTTCTACTCAGTTGAGGACATCAGGCGTGCGGCCGAAGGGACGTTCCCCATCGCCCCGAGCCCGACGCCGTTCCGCCTCAACCGGGTCACCCGGAGAGGGAAGTGAGGCCTCCCGGGGGCAGGATGTCAGGAAGACAGCATCGCATTACCATCGGGGGAGTGACTCGTCCTTCGCCACAGGCGCCCCCATGCGGTTGCCGGCAGGCGGCAGGAACCCTACCGGCTCGCAGGGCACCTGGCGCCCACGCGGCAGAAGACCGGCGAGAGAAAACACAGTCCCGCCCTGCCCATAAGGATACAGGAAGACCGTGCCATATCGATCGCCCGGAGCATCGCCGCCCCGCGCCCCCGCATCACGATAGGATGGGCGGGTGGCCCGCGGTGCGCCTGATCTGCCTCCAGTACAGGAAAATATACCCACAATCTCCACGACAAGGATTAAAGAAGTAAATAACACCACAGAACGGATTTCAAACCTCAAATATCGGCCCACACGCCCTGGACGCTGCACCGGACTCCTGCGCATTTTCAAGGTAATTTCCAGCAACCTTTTTCCGTCTCCAGAGTGAGCATTTGGGGTTGCAGAAGCGACGGAGACCCATGAAAAATATCGTTATCAGCATAAAGGGCACAAAGAAGGCGATTTTCAGATTCCCACAGCCGCCAATCACGCACTGGACCAGTTCAGGGGGGGTTTCTGGCAATAACCGGGCCCTCTCCTGGGCCGGTCCCGGCGGCCCGGGGGAGTGGGGAACCACCCCCACAAAAGCACATCTTAGATATTCTAATGTATGTTCTCGTGAAACGTAACAGAAGGAACTACGATGACAGATCACCCGGTTAAGAATATGATGCGGTTGATGGCGACCAAGATCAGGACCATCGCGGATGTGATCTCTGACGAACAGATCGACGCGCTGATAGACGAGATCCTGAATGCGAACCGTATCTACACCATGGGCGCGGGGCGCTCCGGACTGGTAGCAAAATCCTTCGCCATGCGGCTGATGCACCTCGGCCTCTCGGCGTTCGTCGTCGGGGAGACGGTGACGCCGGCTATGAAGTCGGGAGACATCATTGTCGTCTTCTCCGGGTCCGGGGCGACCAAGACGGTTGCGGATATCTCGGAGACCACAAAGGAGATCGGCGGGCGGGTCTGCCTCGTCACCTCGAAGAAAGAGTCAAGGATCGGTCGTATCGCCGACTGCATCGTCATCATCGAGAGCCAGCGGGACAGGGTGGCCGACGAGTCGGCGGAGTTCGAGATCAGGCAGATGATGGGCGAGCACAAGTCGTTTGCGCCGCTCGGCACCATCTTCGAGACGACCGCGATGGTCTTTGCAGACGCCATCATATCCCGGCTCATGGAGATCACCCGGTGCAGACCCGAAGACCTCCAGTGCCGGCACGCGAATATTGAGTGAGAGGTAAATCATGAGCGAGCACAGGTACGCCGCCCGGGTCAGGTCGGTAGAGATGTCGGGTATCAGGAAACTCTTCGATGCCGGGGGGCCGGACGCGATCAATCTCGGTATCGGGCAGCCCGACTTTGATACGCCCGATCACATCAAGGAGGCCGCAATCGCCGCCATCAGGGCGGGTAAGACCGGCTACACCCCAAACGCCGGGATCCCGGAACTGCGGGAGGCGATATGCGCGAAGTTTGAACGGGAGAACGATCTGACCTTCCGGCCGGAGCAGATCCTCGTCACGGCAGGGGGGAGCGAGGCCCTCCACCTCGTCATGGAGGCACTCGTGGACCCGGGCGACCGCGTCCTCATCACCGACCCAGGGTTCGTCTCCTATGCCGCTCTGGCGACCTTTGCCGGGGGACGGCCCGAAGGCGTGCCGCTCGATGAAACCCTCCATATCGACGTCGAGCAGGCGAAGGAGCAGATGGACGGGGCACGGCTCTTCGTCCTGAACACCCCCGCGAACCCGACCGGCGCCGTCGAGAGCGAGGAGTCGATCCGCGCCCTCGTGGAATACGGCAACGACCGGGGCGTCACCATCGTCTCTGACGAGGTCTACGAACACTTTGTCTACGAAAAGGCGCATGTCAGCGCAGCCCACTTTGGCGACGACGTCATCACCGTCAACGCCGCGAGCAAGACATACGCCATGACCGGCTGGCGGGTCGGGTATATCGCTGCGCCTGAGGACTATATTCCGGAGTGCCTCAAGGTGCACCAGTACGCCCAGGCATGCGCGACATCGATATCGCAGTATGCTGCGCTTGCGGCATACACCGGCGACCAGGAGCCGGTTAAGCAGATGCGGGAGGAGTACCGCGTACGGAGGGATCTCCTCTATGAGGGGCTCTCCAGCCTCGGATTTGAGTTCCCCCGGCCGGAAGGCGCGTTCTACGCCTTCGTCCCCATGGGACGAAACCTTATACAGAAGGCCATCGAAGATGGTGTCATCATCGTGCCGGGCGAAGCGTTCGGCTCGAAGGCACCTGATTATGCACGCTTCAGCTACGCGACGTCCCGGGAGAACCTCTCCCGGGCGGTTGGGAGGCTGCAAGCGCTGGTGGAGTGATATAGAATGGTAAAAGAGTTACTCAGGAAGTTATCGGACGCTCACGGCGTCTCGAGCAGGGAAGGAAACATCAGGGATATCATCAGGGCAGAGCTTGCCGGGTCGGTCGACGAGATCACCGAGGATGTGATGGGCAACCTGATCGCCACCAAGCGCGGTGACGACTTTTCCATCATGCTCGCCGCCCACATGGACGAGATCGGCCTGATGGTCCAGTATATCGACGAGAAGGGGTTCATCAGGGTTGTCTCCATCGGCGGATGGTTTGGGCCGGTGCTCTACTGCCAGCGGGTGGTCCTGCACGGGAAGAAGGGGCCGGTTATGGGGGTCATCGGCGCAAAGCCTCCCCACGTGATGAAGGAAGAGGACCGCAAGAAGGAGATCAAGATCGAGGATATGTTCATCGACGTGGGTGCCACCTCTGCCTCGGAGGTAAACGACCTCGGCATCGAGATCGGCACCCCGATCACCATTGACCGGGAGTACACGGAACTTGCCGGCAACCGGGTGACCGGGAAGGCGCTCGACAACCGGGTCGGCGTCGCGATGCTCATCCGGGCGTTGCAGCAGGCGAAGTCCCCCCACACGATATACGGCGTCTTCACGGTCCAGGAGGAGTTGGGGCTGAAGGGGGCGAAAGTCAGTGCCTACACCTTAAACCCCAACTGCGCGATCGCAACCGATGTCACCATCCCCGGCGACCACCCGGGGATCGAGAAGAAGGATGCGAGCGTGGAGATGGGTAAGGGTCCGGTCATCGAGCTGGTCAGCGCGAGCGGACGCGGCCTCATGGCCGACCTGCGGGTGGCCACGTGGCTCCGGGAAACCGCAGAGAAGAACGACATCCCCTATCAGCTTGAGGTCGGGACCGGCGGCAACACCGACGCGACCATCATCCACCTCGAACGGGGCGGCATCCCGAGCATCCCGTTCGCGATCGCCACCCGCTATATCCACTCCCCCGTCGAGGTGGTCGATACCGGCGACCTTGAGGCAGGGATCAGGCTCCTCGTCGAGGCGCTGAAGAGCAAGCCCGCACTCTGATGCGGCAGACAAAACTCATTTTTTCGGAGAATCCGCCGGGCAGCTACTAAGGGCGGGTGGCTTCTTCCCGAAAGGGGCTACGCTCCCTCGGACAGACCATCGGAAAACAGGGATGCCCGAGAGACAGGTTCCGATCCCGGGCGCATTCCGGCCCATGGTGCAGTGTCTTTTTTGTTCACAGACCTTCACCGCCTTGGTCTGTGGACCCGCTGCATCATGTTGATACACCCCTTGGGTGATCCCACTCTCAGGCAGTTCCTCCATAGTTTCAATAGTATAAAAATTTTATTATATTATAGAAATGACCATTATCCCTAGCCCGTACATCCGATCGGCACCTCGGACCCGTCGTAATCGGATCAGCCCTCTACAAAGATGACCGTCACCGGGCATGAGTCGGCAGCTTCTACAGCGCAGTCGGCGAGGTCTTCCTCGCCCTCAGCATGGTTATCGTTGACCCGATACCGCTCCGTGATCTCGCTGGATGCCGATCCGCAGCAGATACATCCCGATCTGTCGATGATAGCCTTCACCGATCCACCGCCATTTCGGTCCCGGGAAGGGTACTCTTCCATGTTAAATGCGACGGAAGCAGGCGGCCGTTATCGTTTCCTTCGGGGGAGGGGGCCGTTCTCCGCAACCGGGAAGCAGCACGCCCGTCCCCTGCAGGGAGAAGGCTCGCCCGGGGAGCCCGATCACGACCCGCACATCGGCAAAGTATATCACTTACCCTCCCAAATATGAGAGGATCTATCTATGCGGGAGATTGCCTGGATAACTCTGTTCTTCGCCGGACTCCTGGAGACCGGCTGGGCACTTGGGTTGAAGTATACCGACGGGTTCACGAAGGTCGCGCCATCTGTGGCGACCCTTGCCGTGATGGCCGGGAGCATCTACCTTCTCTCGCGGTCTCTCACCGTCCTTCCACTTGGGACTGCGTATGTCGTCTGGACGGGGATCGGAGCGGTGGGGACGGTCATCGCCGGGATTTTCCTCTTCGGTGAGTCACGGAGCGTCGCCCGCCTCCTCTGTATCCTCCTGATTGTATCAGGGATCGTGGGGTTGAAGCTCTGTTCAGATCCGTCCGGGATGTCGTCGTAGAACCCTTTGTCCGGCGCCTACTACCATCATAAGGTCCTTTGGGCCGCCGGCACAAACATCGGCATCACATCCCGGGTTGTAAAGCACGGGCGCTCTGCGGGTGCCTCGCCCCTGATGAAGACACCGAGACCCGAAGGCGATTTTTCCTTCGTAGTTGTGCCAGGCCTGCACGAACTCGTCGCGGTCCATGACGGGCCTCATCCTAATCAGGTCGGGGTCTTCGAGATAGACGGAGCGGTCGTCAACCCCGATCACGACCATGTAGTGGCCCATGGCCCAGGTCTCCTCCCAGGTCTTATTGGGCTCCTTCCGGGGCTGGGCGTCGACAATTGACCGGGACGCCGTCACGGAGCGAGGCCTCGAGATCGGCTATGGTGAGGTTATCCTTCCACTCTGCCTCAAGCCCGAGCGACTTTGCGACGCGGACCATGTCCTGGGGATAGGTCCCATGCACGGGCGTCGTATTGAGGTGGGCGCGGAGGTCCGTCTGAAAGGAGGCAAGGCCCTAGTGGACCATTTCA
>NZ_DAQR01000117.1:28480-70201 GCF_002502935.1 Methanoculleus sp. UBA413 | reverse complement strand
TTAGATGAAATGCTCCACTAGTAACTAAGCACCGCCTGGAACGAGGGCGCCCCGTAGCCGACGTCGGACACCCGGGCGAGGATGGCCAGGCCCGCAGGGGACGGCTTGGCGGTGCCGGTCACCAGGAAGGCAGCACCGGCGGCGATTATTCGGGCATCCGTGGTTGGGATATGCCCACAGAGCCTTTTACCATTTCTTTATTGCGCGGAACGGTCCGGCCCCGTCGCCGCCGCCGGCGAGGTGCAGGGATGCATCTCGCCATCCAGGGTCTCAAGAAACGTGGTGAGGAAGGCGTGCCTCTCTCCGGCAATGCTCCGGGCGCTTTCGGTGTACATACGAGATTTGAGGTTCAGGAGTTTTTCCCGGATATGATCGATTGCGTCCGGGGTGCCACCGCCCCGTTCCCCTGCCTGCAGAAACGTCCTCGCGATCCCGACCGCGCCCATAGCGTCCAGGTTGTCCGCATCAACGAGCACCTGGGCCTCCAGGGTCCCAGGGGCGATACCCGCGCTGTACCTGTGCGCACGGATGGCGTGGACGATGCCCACGACGCGGTCTTCGGGGTAGTGGATGGACCGAAGGAGAGTCTCCGCCACTCGTGCTCCCTCTTCTTCGTGGGGGACGCCCGTTTCTTCTTCGAGGGAGCGCGCAATGTCGTGGAAGAGAGCGGCCGGGATGAGGACCGCCATATCCGCGCCTTCACTGGCACCGATAACCTCGCAGAGGCGCACGACTCTCGCGGTATGGTCAAACCCGTGAGACCCCGAGCCCTGAAGCGCCGTCCTGACGTGCTCACGCATCAGGGCCATCTGTTCATTCATGAGAGATGTCTGTTGTTTGAGGGCAGAAAACGATTCCCTTTCTGCTCGCCTTCCTTCTGAGTAGCCGGCTGCGCCCGCGCGGGAGGCGCTCCTCCAGGCACCACGCTCCACGCCCGCCTCGCCCGGCCCCGTCGTTGCCCCCCCACCGGTGTCCTGCAACGGGTTTTGCGGAACACGAAATGCATGTTATGTCCCACAACCGCCCCCGGTTACGGCGATAAGGCATCCGCTCCTCGACAGCATCCAGATCCCCGCGTGGATACGGCAAACCGCTCGACCGAGAAGGGGCTCCAGGGCACCAGGACCTTTGTACCTTATGACGACATCATCCACGTGGCCGAAACGTCCGGGAAGGGCACCGCCCGGCGTCCCGGTCGGCGGGAACCGGGCCGTTGATGCTGCATTCCCCATCGGTCGCGGTCTTTTTCGTATAGAGGGCGCAGTCGCTGCAGGTAGGCATACAGACCTCTTTACCGCTCGGGTAATATCTAGGTTGTGCCGACCGGGTTTTGCGAAGACGCATCCCGCCGGAGCTTCACGCGGTTTGAATGCCCGGGGACCACCGCAATCAACGGCACCATCTCCACGCCACCCGGCCGATGGCGATGCCAAAAACCCCCGCCAGTGATGGCAGAGGACACGTGCTCTCCGCAAAACAGGGATGCCCGAGAGCAGGGTTTCAGGCCCGGGCACATTCCGGCCCATGGTGCAGTGTTTTTTTGTCCGCAGACCTTCACCGCCTTGGTCTATGGACCCGCTGCATCATGTTGATGCGCCTCCTGGTTGATCCCTCTCTCAGGCAGGAGCCCCACAGCTCCAATAATATATATAATTTTCTTGCCCCGACGAGACCCACCGTCTCACGGCCAATAGCGGCCAATATCTGCTATCCACTCTTTGAGAACGCCCTAACTCCTCAATCCTCCACGATAATGACCGTCACCGGGCACGAGTCGGCAGCTTCCACGGCGCAGTCGGCAAGGTCTTCGGGCACCTCGCCCTCCGCAGGGTTGTCGTTGACCCGGTACTGCTCCGTAATCTCGCTGAACTCATCCTCGGGATTCTGTTCGAAGACATCAGGGCAGAGCGTCCAGCAGGATTCACAGCTGATGCATCCCGGCCTGTCGATGGTAACCTTCACCACTGGTCCACACCTCCGCTTCAGTCTCGAGAAGAGGTCTCCCGGATGTTAAACATGACGGAGCGGCGACCCCTGCAAACCCTCCGGCAAGGACGGTTGTAGCCGTCTTCCGCCCATCCCTCCCGGAGGACCGGGGGGCCGGCAGTCGACGGTGCTGGTGACCGGCCATGACCGGGAGGTACCCGGGAGCACGGTGAATAGTATAAAATACCACATACGTAATATGAGATAGCACTAATTACTATATTCATATGATGAGGTGCCAGAACATGACAGCCGAACCGCGGGGGCCCGTCTTGCGGCGGCCGGTGCCGCCCGCCATCCTCCGGCAACATGAAACCAGCAGGCGACGTGACCGACCCGGCCGGTTCGCTGCCGGGAGCGGCAAATTCTGCAAGCGTTACCCGGGACAGGAGACCGGTGTCCGGGCAGGACCACCGGCGAGGTACCGGTGGGACGAGGTTGACCGGCTGCTCGGCGACCTTGACTTTCCGGCCCTCTACCGTGGATACGCACGGGACGGCGATACCTGGGAGAAAGGGTTCCCGGAGATTTACCAGCTCGAACAAAAGATGACCACAGCCGCTAAAGGCCGCACGCTCGGCCTCGGCCACGTGCAGGAGATCGCCCGCCGGGACGGCATCCCTGACCACAACCTGATCACCTGCCCCGGCCGGCTCTCCATCCTCCTCTACATCGACGACGCCCCGGCATACTGGCTGATGCACGATCCCGAGAGTAGCATCCGGACCATCGAGGATCAGACCCCCGGACTCGGGCCTGCCTGCACGAGCAGGGTGCTCCGGTTTGCCGTCCCGGTGATCTTCGGGGCGATCGATGCGCCTCTGGTGCGCGTCCTCGGGCATGGCGACCCCGGGGCACAACGCTACCACCTGCTGGACCTGGTAGCCGCTCCCTCCGGCACTCGCTGGACAATTTCCGCCAGGCAGCCGGCATGGCCCGGAGAGTACGGGGTGTGGATCGAGACCCTACAGGCGATCGCCCGCCGGCTCAACAGGGAGGAGGTCTGCTGCCCGCACCCCGAACCGTTTCTTCGATCCGGGTTGCGCGATAGGGATATCTGGGCGGCAGCGGATGTGGAGATGGCTCTCTCCTGCTACGCTTCAGGGATACTGCAAAAGAGATGCGCACCTTAAGGCGCTGTTGAACCGTGCGGTTTTGTCGGGTGGTCAAATGTGCGCGCGGGGGCGCGAGGGAGTCCGTGCGCCGGGAAAGACCGTGCCTGCCAGGGAAAATGCCAGACCTACAGCCTCCTTTGTAAAAAAACCGCCCTTGAACATGAATATAAAATCGAAAACGCCCCGGCCGGGATTTGAACCCGGGTCAAAAGCTCCGCAGGCTTCTAGGATATCCTCTACCCTACCGGGACACAAGAAGAAGTGTCGTTCTCCTAATTACTAGGTTGTCCTGGTTAAAAAGGATTGCTCACCGGAAGAAAAGAGTTTCATGGAGGTCTTCCGGGAGCGAGGTGATGCGGGGCGGCACCGTGCAGAGTTACACGCCTCCCGCGCGCATCAGCACGTGCACCCTCGCGTCGTTTCCGGCAAGTTGGATCTGGTAATTCCCGGATCGACCCACAAAGACCTTTTTCTGGGTATCAGTGCTGTAGAGTTTCCCAAAACCCTCTTCCGCCACAATCATCCCAGACTCCCGGTCCCTGACCGTCACCACAAACCACGCATTTTCGCTCGGGAAGGTCTGTTTGTAGTCTTTATATTCCCTCTTCCCGTAGTCGCTCTTTGCATGCTTGGTCCTCGTGATCATCTTTGGTTCCACCCCAAACTCGATGATGAGAGGGGGTGTGGTCAGGTCAAAGGAGAAGGCTTTCGTCGCCTGGGGATACTGTATCGTCTGGTTATAGATGGTCACATATGTATCTGGCGTCGGCGTTGTTTCCGGAGGCCTGATGAGCGTAGGCCTGGCCATATCGCTTGTTGCAGTGGGATATGGCGTTACCGGCGTCAGATACCCGGGGTCGGGATCGTCTCCGGCCGGCGTCTCTTCAGGCGGGGAAGCACCACCAGACCACTCAAATCCGCCGCCGGGCGGTAACTCTGCACATCCGGCAGATGCAAGAATCAGGACCAACACTACAGCTACGGAGAACGGTTTATACACCCTGGTCACCGTAGAGGGATTATGCAAAGGGGTATTTATGCTTTTATCATTAGATTCTCCGATAAATATTATACATCTGGCATATATCCAACCTGAAGAAAATACAAGGAATCCATCGCAATGGTACCGGATATTGACATGAGGACGGATGAATATTCTGCGCGGAATCGAGACAGAGTTATCCAGTAACGTATATCCGCGCCTGCGACGCAATTAAATATGATAAGGATGGCCAGGAAGAAGGGAAAACGTGCAAACCGCGAGATGCCTGCACAAAACGATGGTGGGGAACTTGATGCCGGCATCCCCGCGCCGGCACTCTCGCACAACCACCTCCTGGAGGGGGTTGTGGCATCGGTCAAAACCAGCAGATACCTGCAGATTCTCATTGGGCTGACGCTCATTGGGTTTTTCCTCCGGTTCTACAACCTTGGCTGGAACTCGCTCTGGCTCGACGAGGCCTCGACCCTTGGCTTTGCCCGTCAATCGCTCACCGGCATCTGGGAGAGCACCGCCGGCGGAGAGTTCAACCCGCCGCTCTTCTACTGGCTCGAGCACGGGATGCTCTTCTTCGGGGAGAGCGAGTTCGTGCTCCGCCTCCTCCCCGCACTCCTCGGTGTCCTGACGATCCCCGTCGTGTATCTCATCGGAAAAGAGTTCCGGGACCAAAACGTCGGGATCATCGCCGCAGCGCTCCTCACATTCTCGCCCTTCCATATCTACTACTCCCAGGAAGCCCGGGCATACGCCCCGATGCTCTTCTTCTTCTCTCTCGCGCTGCTCTTCTACGTGAGTGCAAACCGGTCAAACGAGGTCCGCTCATGGGTTCTCTTCGGGGTCTTCTCAGCGATCGCCTTTTGGATGCACTTCTACGCCTTTGTGCCCATCGCCATCCTCATTCTTCACGCGCTTGTCACCTCCGCGGGCAAAATCCGGAGCGACGTCCGGAGCGCAAGAAACCTGGCCATCTCGATCATCGCGTTCATCGTCGCAAGTCTTCCTTTACTCATCGTGACGGTCAACCTCTTCCTCGTGAGGACCTCGTCCGCCCCGACGTTCGGCATGCAGGGGCTTGATGTCATCTACCAGACCCTCCTCCAGGTATCGGGGTTCAGCGACCTCATTCTGGTACCCTTTATCATTCTCTTCCTGCTCGGTGTTGCCTACACCTGGCGCGAGGACAGGGACGGGGCGCTCCTCCTCATCTTCATGATGGTCCTCCCACTGGCGGCAAGTCTCGTCCTCTCCTCTCGGATGCCGATGATCCCGCGCTACCTCATCTACCTCCTCCCGATCTACTTCGTCGGCATAGCATCATCGTACCCCGGGCTCTACGCGCTCGTCCGAGATAGAAGAGCGGTCTACATCGCAATCGCTGCAGCATTCCTCATCAGCACCCCCTTCCTTGCGACGTACTATACCACACCCCAGAAGAACGACTGGCGGGGGTTCTCCGCGGACCTCAGCGGGATGACGGGGGAGGGGGATATCATCGTCGTGCTGCCGCCTTACATGGCGCAGCCGCTCGACTACTATTACAGCAACGCAACTGATGGAACCATCGAACTTGGGGCGAATACTGGAGAAGACCTGGAGGCGATCCGGGACCGGTATCCTGACCGGCGTGCGTTCTACGTGGTGACCTGGGACATCCTCGCCGTGGATCCCACCGGGGATGCGCTGGGCTGGCTTGATAAGAATGCAGAGTTTGCCGGGCAGCGTATGGGGATCTACCTCTTCAGGTCGGCCTAGGGGAGGGTTCGATGGCCGATGCCTACGACCAGACGGTGATCGTCCGGACCTACAATGAAGAGGGTGTCGCCAAAAAGAAAAACATGTGATCTCAGCAGTTAATGTCGTGCGAGAAACCGAACGTTATGAATAAAGCAAAAAAAGCAAGAATGTCCACTTTATACCTCCCACATTTAGCCCCAAGGCACTGATACACTAAGGGTAAATAGTGTCCGACAGAGACGGATTATCTGGAGAGTTATCTTCGATAGATATCCCCGAAAACAGCCTTGTATGAGGGCTACATAGGTAAGCATTGTGTTCATGGCCTCACGCGCATCTTTAAGAGAGCCTCGTTAACATGGGACAAAGGGGCGGGAAAGGATGGAGTTGGAGTATTAATCACCGGATATTGAGCAACGTCTCTATTATCCTTTTACCCGACAGCCCATCGCCGAAGGGATTCACCCATGAGGTCTCAGTTGAGAGCATGGTTGAGGCAGCCTTCAGGATTCGTTCCGGATCCACCCCAGTGAGAACATTTCCCCCAACATCGAGAGTCTCAGGACGTTCTGTGTTCTCTCGCAACGTTATGCACGGAACATGCAATATGCATGCCTCTTCCTGAATGCCACCTGAGTCTGTCAGGATCAACCTTGCAGACTTTTCTAGGAGCAAGAACGCCAGGTACCCCTGCGGACCAATTATACGCACCCCGTCTGGCACTGACAGACCAAACTCACAAAGACGCTTTGACGTACGTGGATGCACCGGGAACAGGATCGGAAGGCCATGTGTCGAATAAAGTGCCTCCAATGCGGTGATCAAACTCTCCAGTTTCACCCGGTTATCGACGTTCTCCTGCCTGTGAGTAGTGAGTAAGAAGTACTCTCCCGGTGCAACGTCGAGATCTTGGAGAACCGATGACCGCTGGTGTGCAATCTCAATATTCTGGAGAACCGCATCAACAACAGTGTTTCCGGCAACCCAGATCCTATCAGGATCGATACCTTCCAATAAAAGATTGCTTTTTGCTTTCTCTGTGGGGGCAAACAGGTACCTCGAGAGATGATCTGTCAGGAGACGGTTCACCTCTTCTGGCATTGTCCTATCCCAACTCCGTAAGCCTGCCTCCACATGCCCAACATCCACGTTCAGTTTCGCAGCAGATAGTGCTGAACCCATCACCGTGTTGGTGTCTCCCTGTACAAGTACGACGTCTGGCCTATCGCGCATAAGGATGGACTCCAGGCCGACCAATATTTTACCTGTCTGCTCAGCATGTGTTCCTGAGCCTACATCGAGTTTATAGTCGGGTCTCGGCAGTTCGAGTTCGTGGAAAAAAGCTGCATCCAGCTCATATGAGTAATGCTGACCGGTATGGATGAGAGAATAATCTAAACCACGCTCCTCGCAGTATCGGATGATGGGGGACATTTTTATTATCTCAGGGCGAGTCCCAAGAACAATAGCTATATGCATAACGTATCACCTATAATGATTCATTCTTCCACAGTACGGTATAATCGCGAGATTGGCTCCATTCAATCCCAATCCCCCTTGAAGACCCGAATTTTAGCAATCCGGGTCAGCAGCCGCACATGGTTCACTATTTCCTTATTAATATCGATCTTCGATTCGCCGTACTTGCGCGTATGGAGTTTGACCGGGATCTCTACAACTGACTTACCGCTTAAAATCAATTTTGCCAGTATCTCAGCGTTAATCTCAAAGTTATCGCTCTGTATGCACATCGCGTCAAGAACATCCTTTTTATAAAGTCGGAAAATGGGGCTAACACATGTAATCTTCGCACCAAGCAGGATCCGGTACAGACTGTTTACCGTTTTGCTGAGCAGGTACCGGAAGAAAGTGACCTCTTCCATCAACCCCCTCCCAAGATACGGAGATCCCGAGACGCAATCAGGATGCGATCTCCTGTAGGCATCAATCAGGCCCTTGACATCCTCGGGGCGAAATGTGAGATCCGAGTCCATTGTTACAATAAGGTCCCCCCTGCAATGCTGTAGGCCATGCTTTATCGCCGCCCCCATGCCTTTATTCATCCCATTTGTTAACACAGTAACGTCGGTTCTTTCACGAGCGAGGTTCTGAAGCAACGGGTAAGTATCGTCCAGACTCCCATCGTCAACAAGAACGTATTGGAAAGATTCTCCCGTAACACCTGCAATATCATCGATCTTCTGGAAAAGTTCGTCCTTATATGTTAGTATGTTCTCTCTTTCGTTGTAGAGTGGAATAACTATAGAAATCATCTGATATTCACCCCGAAATCCATAGATAAATTACTATTTGTATCCGGAGTTGATAAAGTCTGGGCGATTGAACGGAGAGCGATGCTGTCGTGCATGGAAACGCGGTTCTTAGCGGATATTTGCGCTGGTTTAATGTATCGATAATACACACGATACATGAGAACCACACCTATCACAGTCCTGCTGCTGATATACCCCTGAAGTGTTGAGGCTACTATGAAACTTCCTGTAACCCGTCAAGGGTTCATCCAACTGCTGCTTATCTCAATCGGCCTAGTTATCTTAGCCTACTTTATATCGCAATCAGGCATCATTGGTAACCTTTGGGTAATTACAACAATCAATATCCCCCTGTTAATACTTGCATTCGCGCTTTCTCTAGCAAATATCGGATCAAAGGTATATCGCTGGAGATACCTCAGCAAATACTATTATCAAAAGATTTCATGGTATGATGCCTCCCTTGTGAGCATATCAAGCCTTTTTTTCGCAAATATAACTCCAGGGAAGGTTGGCGACCTGTATAAAGCCTACTTCATGAAACGCAGATACAATGTGCAGTTCCTAGATGGGGTATCCATGCTATTTTATGAGCGCTTCTTTGAACTGACCATTCTCTTCCTGATTGCTGCGGGGATCGTCATGATCCAACTCAAGGCTATAACAGTAATCGCACTGGAGTTCACCCTGCTCATACTTATCCTGCTGCTCGTTTTTTACTACAAAGCAGATTTTTTCATGGGGTTGGCGGAGAAGGTCTTGATTAAGTTGCCTATCGAAAGAAAGGAACAGAACCTTAACTTGCGTATACGGAAGATGCCATTTTCTAACATTGCCATAGTCTTTCTGATAACGCTTATCTCATTAGTCCTAGAATTCATCAGGCTCTGGTGTGTGGCGCTGGCATTCGGCTTTCTCTTAAACCCAATCCAACTATCGGTATTTATGAGCCTTGCCTTCATCATTGGCCTTGTTTCACAGATCCCTCTTGGCGTGGGGGCGATGGAAGGTTCGCTGAATTACTTTATTACATCCATGGGAGTCCCTTCAGCTACGGCAATTGCCATCGTCCTCGTCGACCGCACGATCTCAATGTATTTTGCCCTGGTGTTGGGCTTCATCTTCTCGAAGTTTTCTCTTGATGCACTCAAAGATGCCATGAGTATTTGAGGTGAAGAGGGAGCTGGGCTCACCTGGGCTTATCGCCTTGCGGGAGGGACCGGGAAGAAGTATCCCCTCCCGGTACAGGAATTTCAAGACGGCTTCGACAGTAAGTAACTTGTTGCAAGGCAGATCAAAACTCGGCTGCTATATGCAATAGACTGGAGATATCAGCCGGATTCAGTTGGTGGCAACATATTTGGCCTCTCCCGACCACGAAGACTCACCCGGAGTACGCCCGAATAACCCCCCGGTACACATCCACCGCCTTCTCGAGTTGCTCCACAGAAACCCGCTCATCCACCGCGTGCAGCGTCGTGATCTCCCCCGGCCCGTACTCCACGACATCAAAGCCCTCCGTGCGGAGGTACTTCGCGTCGCTTGCCGCCCACTGGAGGAGCGGCACCGCCGGCCTGCCGTAGACCCGCTCCACCTCGCGGCAGACCGTCCGGACGATCCGGCTGTCCGGGGGGGTCAGTGTCGGTTCGGCGACATCCATCTCGCGTATGGTGGCGTCCGGGGCATGCGCGGCGATGCCCTTCTTCAGGTCGTCGAGGGGACACCCCCAGGGCACCCGGATATCCAGTTCCATCCGGCACTGCTCAGCCACGATGTTCGCCTTCTCTCCGCCCTCGATGCGCCCCGGGTTGAACATCACCCGGGTGAGGACGTCGTCCACCCCCTCAAGCCCGAAGACCTCATGGAAGACCCGGGCAGACTGTGCAATGAGCGGTTGCAGGTCTTCGCCGACAGGGAACGGGTGCGCATGGACCTCCCGCAGGTACCCAAGCAGGTCAAACGCCGCCATGACGGCGCTCTTCCCGACCATAGGATAGAGAGAACTATGGCCCGGCCTGCCGCGGAAGGAGAGGTCGATCCGGTAGAGACCTTTCTGGCCGGCCGCCGGGCTCGTCGGAGGCGTCGGTTCGGCTATCAGGCAGTCGCGGGGCAGAAGAAGGTTCTGTGCAAGCAGCGACCGGATACCATACGGGCCGCCGGTCTCCTCATCACAGACAAAGGCAAACTGAGCCTTTGGCTCCAGACCGCTCTCGATGAGGTCCCGGTAGGCGGCAAGAAGGGCAGCGCACCCGCCTTTCATATCGGTGGCACCCCTCCCCCAGACGTAACCACCGGCGATCTCACCGGCGTAGGGGTCGTGCGTCCAGTCATCGGGGATGGCCGGGACCACGTCCACGTGGCCGCAGAGGAGGATCCGCGGATCAGGTTCGGTCGTGATGAGGTTGTCCCGCCCGCCCGGGTGGGGAATGACGCGGCACTTCACCCCAAGCGAGTCGAGGAATTCCCTGATATACTCGACCACATCGGTCGTCTTCCCCGGCGGGTTCTCACTCCGTATCCGGACGAGCGATGAGGTGAGGCGGGCGACGTCCATACCGTCCTCGCGGTTATGCAGCCCTGCTCTCGACGAACTCATCGAAGAGGCGGGCAAGCGTCGAGGTCGCATAGAGCTGCTTGAGGAACTTCCGGTCAAAGAACTCGTCGATGAACGTCGAGAGGTATTCGGCCGGGATGGGCTTTCTGTCATCTGGGTTGAGCACGATGCGGAAACTCCGGTACTGGGCGGTGTCGTCGCGGTCGTAGACCCCGGTCCAGAGCATCGGGAGTTCTTCAAACTTCTCCGGGTGCTCCTCCTTCAACCAGTTGATGAAATCAGGGAAGTATGCCCGCTCGCCGACCTTCTCCTCGTCCACACGCCACCGCATATACTCCATGCTCATGATATTCCGTGGCGACATGTAGTTGTAGGCCTGGATCCCGAGGGTGAAATCGATGTGAGCGAGAGCATCGGTGAAGTAGAAGTAGAGGACCGGATGAAACTCGCTGGGACTCTCCAGGATCAGCGATTTGCCGTACAGTTTCTGCATAACGCGCGCGTATTCGTTCACTTCCAGCATACAATCCTATTGGGGAGAGGGGTACAAAAAGTATTCCTTCAGTGCAAGGGGGGGAGATTCACGGCGACGGCGCTGAACCGCACGCAGTGGTGCACGAAGCCATCCTAATCTGAAGGGCTGTTGATGCCGGGAAGGGGGTTCACCAGTCGCACGAGAAGTTCGCGAAGGGAAGGTGTAGGGGATAGCAACGCGGCCTTCCGCGTGAGGCAACG
Source organism: Methanoculleus sp. UBA413 (assembly GCF_002502935.1). Taxonomy (NCBI): domain Archaea; kingdom Methanobacteriati; phylum Methanobacteriota; class Methanomicrobia; order Methanomicrobiales; family Methanomicrobiaceae; genus Methanoculleus; species Methanoculleus sp. UBA413. Next base: position 58,804 of record NZ_DAQR01000117.1, on the reverse strand, counting down.
GTGTAGGCGAAATGTTAGGTGCAATTGGCCCCGGTGCCCGGAGTGTTCAGGCAAAGAACGGTTCGCGCCTGCTGACGGCTTCCCGGAAGGCATCCTCCAGTTCCTTGCCGTGCTTGCCCTGGATATCAACAAGGTTATCGCTCCGGAGGAGACAGGGCTTGAGTTTGCCGTCCGATGTCACGCGCAGGCGGTTGCAGAACGCACAGAACTCCGTGTTGTGAAGGGGGCGGACAACCTCGACCTCGGCACCGTCAAGGCAGTATTTCTTCCGGTGGTGCATCCGGCGGGTGACGATCCGGGTTGCCCGCTCGTCCAGCTCCTGCTCGACGCTGTCTACATCCCCGTGGAACTTGCACTCGTTAAACTCCATCAGCTCGATGACCTGCAGGATGAGGTCACGTTTGCCCCTGACAAACGCCATGAAGTCGTCCAGTTCATCCTCGTTGATACCCTCAAGGAGCACCATGTTGAGCTTGACCGGGGTCAGGCCGACCTCGATCGCAGCATCGATCCCGGCGAGCACGTCTGCAAGGCAGTCCTTCCCGGTGATGGCTTTATACCGCTCGGGGCGGAGGGTATCGAGGCTGACGTTGACACGGGCAAGTCCGGCCTCCTTGAGCGCCGCGGCCTTTGCAGCGAGCAGCGTTCCGTTCGTCGTCATGGACGATTCGACGCCCGGCGGCACGGAACGAATGATATCGAGGATATCACGGCGGAGCAGGGGCTCTCCGCCGGTGAACTTGATGTTCTTTATCCCGAACGTTACACCCGCCCGCATCAGTTCGGCAATATCCTCGGCGCTCATCTGTTCCTTCGGGTTCACTTCGCCCTCGGCGTGGCAGTAGATGCACCGCAGGTTGCACCGGGAGGTCAGGCTGATCCGGAGGTTGGTCACAGTCCGGTTATAGGGGTCCTTCAGTACCATTGCACGTTCCCTTGAAATTTTTTGCAATTATGTATACCTCGGCACTTCCCTTCCGTGACGCCTTCGCCCTGTATCCCCGGACGGAATAGAAATGCTTTCTCACTTCGGCGAGCAGGTCCGCAAAGAGCTCCCCCTGGAACGACTTTATTACCAGGTTGCCGCCGGGTTTTAGAATCGTACACGCAAACGCGAGCGCATCCTCGCCAAGGCCGACCGCACGAGCCTGGTCGTAACTCTTCTGGCCGGAGAGTTTCGGGGCGGCGTCAGAGACCACAACGTTGACGATGCCACCCGCCTCCTCACGGATGCGCTCCTGGATGAGAGGGTCGGTAAAATCACCGGTGATGGTGGTGACGCCCTCCATAGGCACAATCGGGTTGAGGTCCACGCCGATGACCTTTCCTCCGGTCAGGTCGCGGATCACCTGCAGCCAGCTCCCCGGCGCCGCCCCGAGATCGACGACGTTATCGTCGGGCCTGATGAACCCGCTCTTCTGCTGGATCTCCAGCAGTTTGTAGGCAGCCCGGGCCCGGTAACCCGCCTTCATCGCCTTTCTATAGACGCTGTCTTTGGTCCACTGAGATCCCATCGCGACGATTCTCCTCCACCTGGGGCTGACAGACGATCCGTTTATATCAGCATGATCAAAAGATCACGTATACTGTTTGACGCAACCAACCATGAATGTATATGATTCTGCAGGATACCGGAATCCGGGGCGAGCGAGGGTACAATCGTAAAGCACTATAAGAGAAAGTGAGAATATATACTTTCAACGAGAGTTTAATAAGGGGTCACAATGTTAAAGGCAACGATTGATGCAGAAATATTTCGGGAATCCATCGACGCGATCGCCGCACTGGTGACAGAATGCCGCCTGCATACGGCTGAAGATCTTATCCGGACACGAGCTGTCGATACCGCAAACGTGGCTATGGTCTCCCTGGACCTCCAGAGCACGGCGTTCAACTCTTTCTCGGCTACAGCCGGAGAAGTGGGTCTGGACATCGCAAAGATGAAGAACATCCTCGGGATGATGGGCAAGGGCGACGCGTTGACGCTCAACCTGCGCGATGAAGACCGGAAACTGGAGCTGAACTTCGGGGGCTACCGCTACTCGATCACGCTTCTTGACGTCAACACCATCAGGAAGGACCCGAACCCTCCAGCGATCGACCTCCCCGGCAAGGCAGTCCTCCGTGGGGATGCGTTGAACAACGCCATCAAAGCGGCTTCCGTCATCTCCGACAAGATCGCTCTCGGGATCGATCCCGACGCCATGACCTTCTACATGGAGGCGGAGGGGGACACCGATCACATCAAACTCGCGCTCGGCGAAGACGAACTTATCGCACTCAACCCCGTGCAGGCCCGCTCGCTCTTCTCGCTCGATTACCTGAAGGATATGGGCCGGGTCATGGCACGCGCGGAAGAGGTGGAAGTGCACCTGGGTATCGATCACCCGGTCCGGTTTACCTTTGACATTGCGGACGGCAACGGTCACGTCGAGTACCTCCTTGCTCCTCGGATTGAGGCCGATTAATGGAAATTGACCGTAAAGAACTCATTAAATACCCGTTTTTAAAAGAATCACAGCAGCTGGCCCGCCGGCACGTCGAGTCGCTTGAGGAGTTCCTATCAAGCGGCCCGGGGTCGTTAGCCCTCGAACGGGCAAGGGATCGAGTCATCGCTGCGCTTGCCCCAAAGAGGGAGTTTTCGGAAGAGAATACGCAGAGCCTCAAGCCCGAGTATGAGATAGCAAGTTACGCGCTTGCCCGGGTGCTGGTCTCCTGCAGCGGCAACCGCTCCCTCATCGACAGGCTTGCGCGCTACGAAGCGGAACGCGCGTCCTTCTTCCTGGAGACCGAGGACCCGGAGATCCGGCAGTTCGTTGCCTGGAGCATCGGCATCAGTACCGCCGCCGCCACCATGCCGGTCACCGAGTACGTTGAACTGGTGCCGCATATGCGTGATCTGCGCTGGCGGCTCGTCAACAGGGTTGTGCAGCAGGGAACGGTTCATCTCGAGCCGGGCGAGATCGACGAGCTGATCCGGGAGCGGATCCGGGTTATCCTCGTCGATCAGATGCCGCTCCGAGTTCCAACAGGGATCTGCGAGCGCCTTGAACCGGTTACCCGCGAGATCTCCGCCGCGTACCAACAACAGATCCTTGAACAGTTTGGTGAGATCCAGGAAGAGGCGTTCCCGCCCTGCATCAGCGCACTCATCCAGGCGATCACCACCGGGGCAAACCTGACGCATATGGGCAGGTTCGCCATAACGTCGTTCCTCCATACCATCGGGATGAGTATCACGGGAATCGCCGAGATCTTCGCGCGGGCGCCCGACTTTGACCTGGAAAAGACGATGTACCAGGTGGAGCATATCTCAGGCGGGGGCGGCACCGAATACACCCCGCCGTCGTGCCCCACCATGCGCACCTTCGGGCTCTGCGTCAACCGGGATAAGGACTGCGAGCGGGTCAACCACCCCTTGAGTTATTACCGTCTCCGGAAAACTGCAAAGAAAAAACAGGGTTAAGCGGTTTTGTGGGGGGAGACGCCTGAGAGGTTCTTCCTGGCCGACACCACCGGTTTCCATCAGGGTTCAATCTTAAACTCGCCTACGAGGCCGTCTCGGCCAGAGGCGCATTGATGAAAAGACACGAGGCACGGTGAGAGGCTGCACGCGTGAAGAAGACCTACCCCCCGGCGGTGGACCGGGGGCCTCTCCCCCTCCCCGCAAAAGGAGGCCGTTCAGGCAGCCATTCTATCGATCATGTAGCCCGCCGTACTGAGCGCGGCGATAAAGGCGACCAGTGCTACGACATACGCCAGCCCCTCAAGCCCCACCATCTGTGAAGGCAGCATCACCAGCAGGGCGATAAACAGTACCAGGCATCCAAAAGCGGCCAGCACCTCAAGAACCCGTAGATTCATGTATAGGCGTGGGACATGGGCAGGTATATCTCTATCCATAAATCTCCCGGGCGGACACGGTGACCCAACATGCTTATGAGAGACGATCGACAACCCCTCCCGCATGGAGAGAGATGAGGCGCTGGCCCTGCTCCAGCGGTATGTGGCGTCGCCGTCGCATATCGTGCACAGCCGCGCCACGGCAGGCATCATGAAGAAGATCGCTGAGCACCTCGGCGAGGATGCCGATACATGGGAAGTCATCGGCCTCCTGCACGACATCGACTACGACCTCGTCAGGGGGGATATGGACCGGCACGGCATTGAGGGGCACCGGATCCTCATTGAGAACGGCGTCCCGGAGGAGATTGCGGATATCGTCAGGCGGCATAACCACATGCTCTTCGGCGACTATGAACAACCCGTCGAGATCGCGCTCCAGGCGGCGGACAGCGCGTCAGGCCTGATCATCGCCTGCGCCCTGGTGAAAGGCGGGGCGATCACCGAGGTCACGCCCAGGACCGTGAAGAAGAAGTTCAAAGAGAAGTCGTTCGCCGCCGGGTGTGAGCGAGAGAGGATCCAGTTGATCGAACCCCTCATGGATCTGGAGACATTCTTCCTTCTTGCGATCGAAGGGCTTACGGAGATTCGCGACGATATCGGCCTTACCTGAGCGCAACCCTTATGAGGAAACCGGAATGAGAATATGGGCATGAGAGCGGAAGACCGCGCGCGGGTGATCGCCTGCATGGATCAGGCCGTGGCGTTGCTTGCCGAACGGATGGACCCCCGGCTTATCCCCGAGGTCGGGATGAACATCGTCTACGCCCTGCCCGACGCGCGGAGCAGGGACGATGTGGCGGGAGTTCTCGGGCGGATCGTCAGGCTCGGGGACCGGGTCCATCCCGTCGGGGAGATCGCGTTTGGAGCAAGCGACCACGTAGCGCGGAGCGTGCTCACGGCCATGCGCTTCGATCCGGGGATCAGGAGCGCGGCAAACATCCGCTTCTCTGAATCGATCCTCCAGGAGATGGAGAACCTCATGTTCGAGATCTGCTCGTTTGACCGGGAGAAAGAACCGCCGGGCGTGCAGACGATGGACTGGGGCGTCGCATCCTGCTGCAAGGGTGGCGTGCCCGACGTCATCTACGACCTGGGAGCCCGGGGAAAAGAGCCGATGATCAGGATTCTTGGAGAGGATCCGGTCACGGTCGCACATAATATTCTTAAACTGTCAAATCGCATTACCTATGCACAATTGTAAGGGAAGGTCCACATGGGAATAAAACCATCATATATCAAGAATGTCGGCGAAGAACTCCTCGTCAAGCATCGCGAGAAGTTTAGCGGGAACTTTGAGGAGAACAAACACGCCGTCGCCGAAGTTGCCGTAATCGACAGCAAGCGCGTCCGGAACAGGGTTGCCGGGTATATCTCAAGAAAGATAAATACAAGGAAGCGATAATCCTCTAGTATGTTTGAGGGAATCCTTCCAGCAATTATTACCCCTTTTCACCCGGACTCCGGAGCGAGTCTCGACATCGGAGGATTACGGTCCAACATTGAATCACTGTTGCAACGCGGAGTCCACGGTGTCGTTCCCTGCGGATCGACCGGGGAGTCCGCGACGCTCACGTTCGAGGAGCACGAGCAGGTGGTTTGCGAGACCATCGAGATTGTCAACGGACGGGTGCCGGTGCTCGCCGGGACCGGGTCGAACAACACCGAGGAGGCAATCCGCCTGACCCGGTCAGCACGGGATGCCGGCGCGGATGGTGCTCTGGTCATCAGTCCCTACTACAACAAGCCGAACCGTTCCGGTCTCATCAAGCACTTCACGAAACTTGCCGACCTCGATCTTCCTATCATCCTCTACAACGTCCCGGGACGGACAGGACAGAACCTCCAGCCCGACCTGGTGGCGGAACTGGCCCGACATCCGAACATCGTCGGGATCAAGGAGGCAAGCGGCGACATCACCCAGATCTCTCGCATCATCGAGGAGACGCAGGACGAAGACTTCGTCGTGCTCTCCGGGGACGACGCGATGACCCTCCCGGTCCTCGCGCTGGGGGGCGCAGGCGTGATATCGGTGACCGCTAACGTCGACCCCCGCCGGATGGTGCAGATGTACGAAGCCTACCGTGCCGGCGACCTTGCCCGCGCACAGGACCTGCACTTCGAACTCTCCCCGCTCTTCCGGGCGATGTTTATCGACACAAACCCCATCCCCGTGAAGAAGGCGGTAGGAATCCTCGGGATGGCTGCAGGGCCGGTCAGGCTGCCGCTCGACGACCTGGACGGGCAGAAGACGGAGCAGTTGAGGAAGGTGCTGGCGAACTATGATTAACGTAGCTGTATCGGGGGCCCTGGGGCGGATGGGCACCACCATCGGCCGGATCGTTGACGAGGCTCCGGACCTTGAACTGGTCGGCGGGATCGATATACGGGAAGGATCGTTCTTCGGGAAGGAAGTGGTTCCCGCGGCCCGCATCGATGCGTTCCTCAAGGAGAAAAAACCTGACGTCCTCATCGACTTCACGGTTGCGGCCGCTGCGGTCGAGAACATCAGGGCGGCGGCCGCGAACAACGTGGCGCTCATCGTCGGGACGACCGGGTTCTCTCCCGAACAGAGGGAAATTATCAGGAGTGCTGTCGAGGGGAACGTTCCCGCGGTGATATCGAGCAACTTCTCTGTCGGCGTCAACATCTTCTGGAAACTCGTGCGTGAGGCTGCCCGCGAGCTCGGCGACTACGATATCGAGGTCACGGAAGCCCACCACCGCTACAAGAAGGATGCCCCGAGCGGCACCGCAAAGACTATCCTTGAGATCCTGGACCAGGAACTCGGGGAGCGCGAGAAGGTCTACGGTCGTGTCGGTGCGGCGGAACGGAAGAACGAGATCGGCGTGCATGCAGTCCGGGGTGGCGACATCGTCGGCGATCATGCGGTCCTCTTCGCAGGAAACTTTGAGTGCATCGAGATCTCCCACCGCGCCTACGACCGGGCGGTATTCGCGCAGGGTGCCGTCCGGGCCGCCCGCTGGGTTGTCGGGAGAGATCCGCGCATCTACGCCATGCAGGATGTCCTGGGGATATGACAGGCGCTCCTGATCTCGTTATAGAAAACAAGATTTATTTTTGACCAGTTGAAAAGTATGTACATTCGGAGGAAAAAAATTGCCAGCAGTTGTTGATATCGAGAAGTGTACCGGCTGTGAAACCTGCATAGACGTCTGCCCGGCTTCCGCCATCACCATGGAAGACGGCAAAGCAAAAGTTGACGCCGATCTCTGCGTAGATTGCGAGACCTGTGTCGACGAGTGTCCGTCCGAGGCAATCTCGATGGAATAAAGAAACATACTCTTTTAATACCACCAACACAAGAGATATTTTTGTCTATGATTAATGTAGGAGTGCTTGGTGCCACAGGAGCAGTGGGACAGCGCTTCGTCCAGCTTTTAGCGGATCATCCCTGGTTTCATCTCCAGACTCTCACCGCTTCTGAACGGAGTGCAGGAAAACCGTATGGCAAGGTGGTCAACTGGCGCCTCGATGCGCCGTACCCGGACAAGATCAGCGATGTCGTCGTCACTCCCACAACCGTCGAGAGCCTGAAAGACTGCGATCTTGTCTTCTCGGCGCTTCCCGCCGACGTGGCGACGCCGCTCGAGACCGAGATCGCCAATGCAGGCATTGCCGTCTGCAGCAACGCCCGGTCACACCGCATGGACCCGGACGTCCCACTGGTGATACCGGAGGTCAATCCGGACCATCTGGGCCTGATCGATGTCCAGCGGGACCGCGGACGCGGGGGGTTCATCGTGACCAACCCGAACTGCTCGACGATCGTCCTTACCCTGGCCCTTGCCCCTCTCAGATCATTTGAGTTCCATAACGTTCATGCAGCAACCATGCAGGCAATCTCAGGGGGCGGGTTTGCCGGTGTTGCCGCCATGGAGATCTACGATAACGTCATCCCCTACATAGGAGCCGAGGAGGAGAAGATAGAGACCGAGATCGTAAAGATCATGGGAACGTTCAACGGTTCTGAGGTGATCCCGGCCCCGATCCAGGTGAGCGCAAGCTGTCATCGGGTCCCGGTCATCGACGGGCATACCATCGCGGTCTGGGCCGACGTGAAGGAACCGGTTGACGAGGTGAAAAAAGCTTACGCAACCTTTAAGTCCCCCTTCAGCAATCTACCCTTACAACCGGCAAAGGCAATTGAGCTCCTCGACCAGCCCGACCGTCCGCAACCACGGCTCGACCGTAACCGGGGACGGGGTATGACGGTGTCCGTCGGGAGAATCCGGGAAGGATTACGGTTCGTTGCACTCGGGCACAACACAATCCGTGGGGCTGCAGGTGCATCCGTTCTCAACGCAGAGCTGATATACTCAAGGAAGTATCTCTAGACGAGGTGGGCTAATGATAAAGGATAACACAGTATTCGTGGGAAACAAACCGGTCATGAACTACGTGCTCGCGGTGGTCACCCAATTTAACAACGGAGCGGAGGAAGTCGCGATTAAGGCCCGGGGGAAGGCAATTTCACGTGCGGTCGATACAGCGGAGATCGCGCTCAACCGGTTCCTGGAGAACGTGAGCAAGAAAGAGATCTTTACGTCGACCGAGATGATTGATACCGATACCGGAAAGACAAACGTCTCAAGTATCGAGATCGTCCTCGCCCAATCGAAGTGAGACCAAAAAACACCTTTTTTGGGCGTCCCTGCCTGAGATGGTGCGCCTGAAGGGAGCATTCAGGGAATGGCCTTTTGCCGTACTGGTGCCCCCGGAAGCGCGCTTCAGGTTGGCGGGTATTGCGGAAATCCGGTTTGTAGAGACGATCTCGCCCATAACTCAGGTATAAGGGCTCTCCGACCCAGAGTTACCATAAAGGTTTTATGACTCCCGGAACAACCCTTGTATAATGAGATGGGTGACGGTCGCGGTAGTGCTGATGCTCGTAGCTGCTCTCATCGCTCCTGCAGTTGCAGGGAGTGACGAGAGGTACAGTTACATCACCGTCGAGGATGTCACCGTCCAGCTTGTGAAAGAGCATGCCGTCGTAACCGTGAACTACCAGATCGATGACGGCATCGGGTTCCTTGTTCTCCTCCTCGGGAAATCAGACCTGAAACGGAAGGTACTTGATATACTGAACTTCGAAGACGCTAAGATCCAGTCTATCGATCTGGAACATGCCGTGGTGCTTGTGAATAACGCATCAAACGACTACGGGCAGGGGTCCTACTGGTTCCCGGAGCACAAGTTCGAGGTGGTCGTGCCTTCACTCACCGTCATCACCCCGCATGACACCAAATATTATGCAAATGTCAGCGAATTCACCGGCGGGCTCGGCTATTTCTCAACCGACTGAATACCGATCACGTATCACTCTGTTTTGCCGGACAGTAGGGACATAGAGCGTTCTCGACATCGTCAGCCTTCTCCCGGACCGGGCAGACGTATTCCCCGTTCCTGACCTCGACCTCGAACCCCCCCGGGAATGGCGTGCCCACCGGGTGGCCGGGGCGGTCGAGGACGAAGAGGTTGAAGGCGGCGAGGAGATAGTAGAGGAGGCTGAGACGCGGATCGCTCTCCAGGGTGAGGCACGTCTTCTCAACCATCCCGCAGAACTCCTGGAACTGCCCCGTAAGCGGCTCGTCCAGCGCATCCAGGTCGCCCCGGCGGGCTGTTGAGATGAGGGCATGATGCGTATCAAAGAGCTGCTCCATCACCCGGGGGTAGAGGCGTTGTCGGTACCCGGCAGGAAGAGACCGGAGGTCCCGCTCCACCCTCCCCCGCAGCGCCTGGAGGTCAAAGAGCGAGTAGCCCGAGACCTCCCGGTAGAGGACTTCCGCAAGTTCCGCCCTGGTCGTTGCCGACCGCAGGCGGGCGCAGACCCGGCGGATATCCGTCTCATCTCTTCCCGGGCTCATCTCCAGTAATCTTGATCGGCAGGAGGCATAAATCATCTCCTTCCGACGACCCGCGCACTACTGGAAATGCGGCAGGACCTTCTCCCTGTAGAACTCCATGAACTCCTGCTGCTGGTGCCCAATCTGGTGGACGCAGATGTGGTCAAACCCCATCCTGACCCGCTCTTCGATCTTTTTGATGTGTACCTCGGGGTCAGGACCGCAGGGGACGTTCCCAGCCACATCCTCCAGCGTCACCATCGCCGCCAGCTGCTCGTAGTGGGCCGGTGTGGGGATGACCCGGTTCAGTTCCCCTTTGTTCGCAGCGATAGGCCATTGCTCATAGGCAGTTCTCTGCCCCTCCTCCTCGCTCTCCGCCCAGCAGACCGAGACCTCCATGTACGCCGGTTTATCGCCGCCCCCGGAGTTCCGGAAGACAACGAGGCTCTCCTCCGCGTTTATGCCTGCGTTGATGAACCCCTCCCCGGCCCGCGCCGCCAGGGAGGCACTGATCGGGCCTTCCGATGCTATGTAGATCGGGGGGAGAATCTCAGGGAGCGAGAAGACCTCTGCGTTCTCCAGGGTGTAGAAGGAGCCGTAGTAATCCTGCATGCCCCCTTTCCAGAGCATCCTGATCACCTCCACCGCCTCCTCGAGCATCTCTACCCTGACCGGCGCCGGGGGCCAGCGGTCGCCGAAGATATGCTCGTTGAGGTACTCTCCTGATCCAAGGCCGAGGATGAACCGCCCGGGCATCATGGCGGCTGCGGTGGCCGCGGCCTGGGCGATGATACCCGGGTGTATCCTGACCGTCGGGCAGGTGACGCCCGTGAGCAACCGGAGGTCCGCCGTCACCTGGGATATGCCCCCGATCACCGTCCAGACGAACGGACTCTCCCCTTGCCGGGTTGTCCAGGGGTGGTAGTGGTCCGATATCATGGCAAACGCAAACCCGGCATCCTCCGCCTGGCGGGCGTTGGAGACCAGGTCGAGGGGCCCATGCTCTTCGCTCGCCAGTTTATAGCCAATCTCAACCATCCATCTATCACATCCTGCCGATACGGCCGCCCTTCTCCCGGGTACGGTGGGGCAGCGTGGGCGCCGGTTCCCTCGGACATCTCACACCATATACGTTTCCCCGGCCCGGCACCTGATAAATAGAATCTCCGCCATACTGTACTGTATGGCAACGCCAACTCTCCAGGTGGCCCTCGATCTCCTCGAGATCGATCGTGCGGTAGAGATCGCGGAAGAGGCGGTCCGTGGTGGCGCGGACTGGATTGAGGCCGGGACCCCCCTGATCAAGAGCGAGGGGATGCAGGCCGTGCGGACGCTCCGGAAAGCGTTCCCGGGGCACGAGATCGTCGCTGACATGAAGGTCGCCGACACCGGGGCGGTCGAGGTGGAGATGGCGGCGAAGTCTGGTGCCGGGATCGTCTGTATCCTCGGCGACGCCGACGACACCGTCATCGCTGAGGCGGTCAGGTCGGCCCGGAAGTACGGTGTCCGGATCATGGCCGATCTCATCAACGTCCAGGACCCCGTCTCCCGGTCCCGCGAACTTGAGGCGCTCGGCGTCGATTACATCAACGCCCACGTAGGTATCGACCAGCAGATGATCGGGGAGTCGTCGCTTGACCTGCTCCGCCGCCTTGCCGGGGAGGTGAGCATCCCCATCGCCGTCGCGGGGGGGCTCGATGCAGAGACCGCATCCGAGGCGGTCGCCGCCGGGGCCTCGATCGTCATTGTGGGGGGGAACATCGTCAAGGCCGCCGATGTGACCGGGGCGGCGCGGCGGGTCAGGGAGGCTATCGACCGGCCCGAGATCAGGCCGCGGGAGGAGGAGAGCCCGGAAGCCGCCATCCGCCGGCTGCTGGAAGCGGTCTCTGCACCGAACGTCACCGACGCCATGCACCGGAAGGGGGCCATGATCGATATTGTCTCAATCTGCGGCAGGGTAAAGGCGGTCGGCCGGGCGGTGACGGTCAGGACCATCGCCGGGGACTGGGCAAAACCTGTCGAGGCGATCAACGTCGCCGTGCCCGGGGACGTCCTCGTCATCAGCAACGACGGCGGGACGCACATCGCCCCCTGGGGGGAACTTGCCACCCACTCCGCCAGGAACCGGGGGATTGTGGGGATCGTGATCGACGGCGCGGTGCGAGACGTCGACGACATCAGGGAGATGGGGTTCCCGGTCTTTGCCCGGGGAACCGCCCCGAACGCCGGTGAGCCGAAGGGATTTGGGGAGATCAACACCGAGATCCTCTGTTGCGGGCAGGAGGTCAGGCCCGGAGACTGGATCGTCGCTGACGAGAGCGGGGTTGTGGTGATTCCCCGGGAACGGGCCTACGAGATCGCACGCCGGGCGATGGAAGTGAAGAAGACCGAGGAGCGGATTCGCGAGGAGATCCGGCGCGGAAAGACGCTCTCCGAGGTAACGGAACTCCTGAAATGGGAGAAGCGGCACTGACCATCGACGAAGATCTGTCTTTATCTGCACTCATGACACAGTAGCCGATCCCCCCGGCCGGCCACCCGGGAGGAGCGGCAGCATGATGCAGGATATCAGGGAGGCGGTCTCCGAGGTCCTCCAGGCAGTCATCCCCATCATCCTCGTCATCGTCATCCTCGAGGTCGGCGTGCTCAGGGTCTCACCGTCCGACCTCCTTCAATTCCTGCTCGGGAGCGGTATGGTCATCTTCGGGATCGCGCTCTTCCTCGCTGGCGTGAAGGCGGGCCTCCTCCCGGTTGGTGAGGCGATCGGCTCCGAACTCCCCGCCCGAGGGTCGCTCGTCCTGGTCGTCCTCGGGGCGTTCCTCTTCGGCTTCCTTGCCACCGTTGCCGAGCCCGACGTCCGCGTCCTTGCAGGCATAGTCGATACCGTCTCCGCGGGTGGCGTCCCGCAGGAGCCCCGGGTCATCGTTATCGGGGTCGGCGTCGGGTTCTTCGTCGCCGCGGCGGTCCTCAGGATCGTCCTCGGGGTCCCTATTGCCTACCTCTTCGCCGCCGGATACGGCACAGTCCTTCTCCTTGCGCCGCTCACGCCGCCGGATTTCATGGCAATCGCGTTTGACGCCGGCGGCGTGACGACCGGGCCGCTGACGGTCCCAGTCATCATGGCCCTCGGGGTCGGGGTCAGTGCGGTCCTTGCCGGACGCTCGGCCCCATCCTCGGCGTCATGGTGATGGGGGTGGTCTACTCCTGACTCTTATGGCGCTCCTGGATGGCATGGGCCGGATCATCATCGGGGTTGCCGGGGCGCTCCTCCCCCTGCTCATCTTCTTCCTGGTCTTCCAGGCGCTCTACCTGAAACTCCCCCGGGTCTACATCGCAAACCTCGCGAAGAGCATGCTGCTCGCGTTCCTCGGCATGGTCCTCTTCCTGCAGGGTGTCAGCGTCGCGTTCCTCCCGGCTGGCCGGGAGATAGGGGAGGCCGTCGCCGCGATCGACCAGCGGTGGCTGCTGATCCCGTTCGGGTTCCTCCTTGGGTTCCTTGTCACCTACGCAGAGCCTGCGGTCCGGGTCCTCTGCTACCAGGTTGGGGAATCATCGAGCGGCTACATCGGGGAGTCTCTCATTCTCTACACCCTCTCCCTCGGTGTCGCGGTCTCTGTATCGCTCGGCATGGCCCGGCTCGTCTACGCAATCCCGCTGCTCTTCTTCCTCATCCCCGGCTACCTCATCGCTATACTCCTTCTCCCCTTCTCGGACCGGGAGTTTATCGGTATCGCGTTCGACTCAGGGGGTGTTGCCACCGGCCCGATGGCGGTCACCTTCCTCCTCTCTCTCGCTGTCGGGGTCGCGGCCGGGATCGAGGGGCGTAACCCCGTCACCGACGGTTTCGGGCTGATCGCGTTGATAGCGCTTGCACCCATCCTCTCGGTGCTGGCGCTCGGCATCCTCTACCGAAGGATGCAGAGGTGAAGTACCTATTCTGGCATTCAAGGCCATGTCTATCCTTTTCAGCGTCCGGCGGCACATCCCGCCGTGCCGGGAGATCTCACCGGGATCAACCGGATCCTGACGATAAAGAACGGTGGAGAGATTGAATCCGGCACCAAGGGAAACCTATTTTATGTATGTTGGGATATTATAGTATATTCAGAGGAAAGGGAGATGGCAAAACCGATTGAACTTGGGCTTGTCCTGGAGGGGGAAGACGCCCGGCGGTTCCAACGCTATCTGGACTGCCCCACAGACACTGATGACGGCCGCGAGTTGATCCGCGAAGCCGCCATACTCGCCCGTGAGATGCGACTTTGAACACAAAAATACCCTTCGATAATCTATCTTTTTCTCATCTCACCGAAGACATTGATGTTTCATTGTTCCAGTGCAGAGAGCTGGATCTGACTGAGTTTCTGGTCGAAGACGCACTCGAAAACCAGGCCGCTCGGTTGTCGGTCACGCGGATCGTATCATATGAAGAGCAGATCGTCGGTTTTTTTACACTCACCAATGACTGCATCATCAGGAAAGGGATCAGCGATAACGACGGTGAAGAATGGTATCCATACCCCCACTATCCGGCGCTGAAGATCGCACGACTGGCAACGCACCGGGAGTTTGAAGGCCGGGGTATCGGTCGGGCCATGTTGTTGAAGACGGTGGCCATCGCCATGCGACTCTCGCAGTATGTGGGGTGCCGCATGATCACGGTCGATGCCAAACCGAAATCGGAGGGATTTTATCTCTGCGGGGTTGAAGGGGCAGAGCGGGAAGACCCCCTGCGCAAGCTGGGGGATGGGAGCGGCGCCCCTTCGTTTTGTTTCACTTTCACCCCGCATGGCTCTTCTTTATAACAAAGAACAAGAGATTACTCATGTGATAACCGACAGGAGAGGTTCTGATGCACATCACCACGAAGATCAAGATTCAGGTGACACCCGATCAGGCCGATGTGCTCTGGCACCTCTCCGAGAAGTGCCGGTTACTCTACAACTTTGCTCTTGCCGAACGAAACCAGAACTATCAGGAGAACAAGGATCGGCCCGATAAGCAGTACATCGGGTATGTGCAGCAGGCGAACGCCCTTCCCGACCTGAAGAAGAAGTACCCCGAGTACCGGTGGGTCTACTCCAAAGTTCTGCAGACCACCCTCAAATCTCTGGACGACAACTTCAAGTCGTTCTTTGCGCTCCGACAGAACGGCGACGAAGACGCCAATCCCCCGGGGTTCAAGGGGAAAGATCATTTCTGCACGCTCCGCTACAACCAGAGCGGGTTTGCGATCGCCGGGGGTCGGATCCGGTTCTCGCACTTCTACAACGAGGTTCCGCTGGAGTTCGATCTGCCCGAAGTTCAGACGTTCCTCAACGTCAAACAAGTGGATCTCTTCTACGATGACCTGAAGAAAGTGTACTACGTCTCCATCGTCCACGAGGTTCAGCCGGACCAGAAGTACGTTGACAACGGGTTCTATCAGGCCTGGGACCTCGGGGTCACGAAGCATGTCGCGGTCAACACCTCTGGCAAGTTCCTTGAAGTCAGGAATGCCCGGCCGGACAGGTATTGGAACCCAAAGATCGATGCCGTGCAGGCCCGAAGGGACCACTGCAAGAAGAAGAGCCGGAAGTGGCAGAGGCTCAACCGTGCCAAGCGGACGATGGAGCGGAAGCGGAGCAACCAGCTCAACGACTTCCAGCACAAACTGAGCAGGAACCTCGTGGAAAACACCCGGGCCGCCACGATCCTGGTTGGTGACCTCTCCGTCAAGCAGATGCCGAAGTCGAAGCAGGCTACGCCCGGGCTCAACCGCGCCACCCAGAACGCGGGACACCTCTCACGGTTCATCGGATTTTTGACCTACAAGGCAGCCCTTGCAGGTAAGAGAGTAATAAAAGTCGATGAACAGTACACGACGAAGACCTGCTGTGTCTGCGGAGCGGTTCACGAGATGCCGCTCTGGAAACGAGTTATGGACTGTGCATGCGGGAACTGCATCGATCGCGACCACAACAGTGCGGTCAATATCATGGTACGGTTCCTATCACAGAATGCCCTGTGGGCGGGCTACCGACAGTTCGCCGGTAATCTGCGACAAACAGGTCCGAGGATCCCTGTGGTCCCCGGGCACTCGCAGGAAGCCCCCTGCGCAAGCGGGGGGTAGTTCACCTGAAATATGGCTTCCAGAGAGCCTTGATGAAAAAGAAGAGAGACATGATCCCTCTCTATCGTGACTTCCATCGGTCCTACCCGGAAGCCGGAAAGGGGACGCGTCCGCCCCGGTCTGTTTTCGATGGCAGCGACCGTCGTTGATAGGTACCTTGATACGCTCCGGAGGAGATCGCCGTGTTACGGGTGGGACTCCGATGAATAGCGAGTATGATAACGAACTGATCGTTACGATTGTCAGGAGAGGCTGGTCTGAGCCGGTGATCGCGGCGGCCCGGCGGGCCGGGGCCGAAGGAGGGACCATTCTCCTCGGCCGCGGGACCGGGATCCACGAGGTAAAGACGCTTCTTGGTATCGCCATCGAACCTGAGAAAGAGATCGTCCTGACGGTCGTCGCAGCTGCCCGGACCGACGCGGTGCTGGATGCGATCGTCGCCGCCGCAGAACTGGACCAGCCGGGGATGGGTCTTGCGTTCGTCGTCCCGGTCCGGCGGGTTGTGGGAAGGGTTCACATGTTCAGGAAAGACGAGGGGGAGGCGTCCCGGGCTCCCGCCCCGGTCACCGGAAGAGAGACGCCTTGAGGAGTTCCCCGCCGTGGTCAAGGAGCTGCCGGACGGCGTCCTCGACCTGGTCAACGCGCACGATCAGGACCGCCCCGTCCTTGCCCGAGTAGGCGTAGGCATACTCGATGTTGACCCCGGCATCCCCAAGGACCGACGCGATCTCAGAGAGGCCGCCGGGCTCGTCACGCATCTTGACGCCGATGACCTCGGTGAACGAGACGCGGAACCCGAGATCGGTCAGCGTCCGATGGGCATCCTCCGGGCGGTCGACAAGCGCCCTGACGACCCCGAACCCGTTCGCCTCGGCGATACTGAACGCAAAGATATTGATCTTCGCATCCCGGAGCGCGCTGGCGATAGCAGCCAGCCTCCCGGGACGATTCTCCGAAAAGATTGAGATCTGTTTGATGATATACGATTTCTCCATTACAATGACCTCCTGTCAACGACCTTCTTTGACTTGCCTTCGAAGCGCGGAAGGGAACCGGGTTCGACCAGTTCCACGGCCACGCCCACGTTCAGGGAGCCCCGGAGGCGGTGCTCCACCATCTTCCTGATCATCATAAGATCAGTGATCTTGTCTGAGAACGCCTCCTCGCTCACCTCAACCCGCACGAGCATGGCATCAAGCGCACCCTTCCGGTCGACGACGATCTGGAAGTGCCTGCCGACCTCGGGTATCTCAAGCAGAGCATGCTCCACCTGTGAGGGGAAGACGTTGATGCCCCGGACGATCAGCATATCGTCCACGCGCCCCTGAATCCTCCGGATCCTCGGATGGGTCCGCCCACAGGCGCAGGGGGCTTCGTCCATGATGGTGATATCCCCGACCCGATACCTGATCATGGGGAACGCCTCCTTCTGCAGGATGGTGACGACCAGTTCCCCCCGCTCGCCGGGCTGGAGCACCTCACCGGTCTCTGGATCGATGACCTCGGCAAGGGCAAGGTCGCCCCAGATGTGGATGCCCTGCTGCTCTGAGCACTCGGTGAACATCGGGCCGGAGAGTTCGCTCGTGCCGTAGATGTCGTAGGCGCGGATCCCGAGCCAGTCCTCTATCCGGCTCCGCATCTGCTCAGACCAGGGCTCCGCACCCAGGATCCCGATCCGGAGATCAGTGTCGTCCCTGATAGAGACGCCCATCTTCTCAGCCACCTCCCCCATGTGGAGGAGGTAGGAGGGGGTGCAGGCGATGGCAGTGGTGTGAAGGTCCTGCATCAGTTCAATCTGGCGTTCGGTGTTCCCGACGCTCGTCGGGAGAACGGTCGCACCGACGCGTTCGGCGCCGTAGTGGACCCCAAGACCCCCGGTGAAGAGACCGTAGCCGTAACTCACCTGGAGGACATCCCCGCGCCCGAGACCGCAGGAGGAGAACGCACGCGCCAGAGACTCGCTCCAGTTCTCGATGTCGCGCCTGGTGTAGCCGACGACCGTCGGTTTCCCGGTCGTGCCGGAGGAGACATGGTACCTGACCAGTTCATCCCTCGGCGCGCAGAAGAGCCCGTCCGGGTAGTTGTCCCGGAGGTCCCGCTTGTACATGAACGGGAGTTTCCGGATATCTGCAAGCGACCTGATATCGTCGGGCCTGACCCCCTGCTCCTTCATCCGCCGCCGGTAGAACTCGCTCGTCTCGTAGACCCGCTGGATCAGCGCTTTTGCGAGCCTATACTGAACCTGCCGGAGTTCATCAGGCGGCATCGCCTCAACTTTGTGGTTCCAGCATCCCATCACAGGATCCTCCGCCGGTCGATGACCCGCTTCGCCTTCCCCTCAAACCTGGGCAGCGAACCGGGCTCCACCAGTTTCACCGCGGTCCGGAGCCCGAGGGTGTTGTGGAGTTCGCCGGCAATCTTCTTCTGGACGCGGGCGAGGTCCTGGAGTTCCCCGGAGAACCCGGCCCGGGTCATCTCCACCTCGATGGTCATCTCGTCGAGGTGTTTCGCGCGGTCGACGTAGACCATGAACTGCTCCCCGACCTCGGGGAGAGACCGGAGCACGTGCTCGATCTGCGACGGGAAGACGTTGATCCCCCGGATAACCAGCATATCGTCGCTACGGCCCGTGATCCTCTCGATCCTCAGGCCGCGCCCGCAGGCGCACTCGCCCTCGATCAGCCGTGTCACATCGCCTGTGCGATAGCGGACGAGCGGCAGGGCCTCCTTGACGAGCGGTGTGATGACCAGTTCCCCCCGCTCGCCGGGAGCGAGCCGTTCACAGGTCTCTGGATCAATGATCTCTGCCAGGTAGCAGTCGTGCCAGAGGTGGAGCCCGTTCCGCTCCGGGCACTCAAACGCAACCCCGGGACCGTACATCTCAGAGAGCCCGTAACTATCGTAGGCCTTCAGCCCGAGGCGTCGCTCGAGTTCAGCCCGCATGTTCTCCGACCAGGGCTCGGCCCCGAAGATCCCTATCCGCAGGGTATCGAGGGTCTTTCCCATAGACTCAGCCACCTCAGAGAGGTGGAGGGCGTAACTAGGCGTGCAGTGGATAGCGGTCACCCCGAAATCCTCGATCATCTCGATCTGGCGGCGCGTGTTCCCGGTCGCGCTCGGGATCACGGTCATGCCGACCTTCTCGGCGCCGTAATGGAACCCAAGACCCCCGGTGAAGAGACCGTAATTGACCGCGTTCTGGAAGATGTCATCTTCCCGAAGGCCAATCATGGTCATGTTCCGCGCGACCAGTTCCGACCAGTTGTCCAGATCCTTGCGGGTGTAGCCGACGACCGTCGGCTTCCCGGTCGTGCCGGAGGTGGTGTGGATCCGCACGACCTTCTTGAGCGGGACCGCAAAGAGGCCGAACGGGTACCCGGCCCGGAGTTCCGGTTTATAGGTGAAGGGGAGTTTCTCTACATCGTCAAGCGTCCTGATATCGTCCGGCGAGACGCCCGCTTCCCTGAATTTTCTCTGGTATAGCCCTACTTCCTGTGCCTGACGGAGCGTCCATTTCAGCCGCTTCAGTTGAAGATCCGCGAGTTCCTCAGGCCGGATTGTCTCCATCGCCCTGTTCCAGAACATAAATATCCCATCGGTATATCGCCAGCCGTGGAGGGGGCAGCCCCCCGCCGACCGCACGCTGGTATATGGTTGCCAATGCTCCCGGCGGCCTGAAGTTGCGTTCGCAAACGACGACACCGCCGGGTATATCTACCTTTATGTGGGCGGTCGGTGCGGAAAAGGTTTGTTAACCCATGACATGGCACACCGTGGCAGTCCCGGAGCGCGCCGGCACCCGGCCCCGCCTGCCCGCGGCGTTACACTCCCCCGGTATGCCGCCGATTCGATGCATTAATCACCAAAAAACGCCCACTACTCCTTTCCAGAGTGATAGGATGACAGCGACGCAACCCTGGCTCCCGGTCTTCGGCTACGGGGGGCATATCAAGGCGACGACACAGGAACTGGTCATCGCGCACGGGAGCACCACCCGGCGTTACCCGCTCCAGGCGGTGAAACACCTCCTGGTCGTCGGCGGCCATACCCTGCACACCTCGGCGGTGACAAACCTCCTCAAAGCCGGCGCTGTCATTACCTTCTTTGATATCGACGGCACGCCCGTCGGCTACCTCAACCCCTACGGCTACCGGCCGGAGAGCGGGGTGCGCACCGCCCAGGAACGGGCCGCCCCCCACCGGTTCGCCCAGCCGCTCGCAACAGCAGGCCTGCAGTCGAAACTTCTCCTCCTCGAGGAACTCTGTGACCGCACCGGGCAGGATATCTTCTACACCGGGGAACTCGACTTCCTCTACCAGGCCCGGGAGGAACTCGCGGTCTCGGTCACCATGGAGGGACTGCGGAGGCTCTCCCGCCTGACCGGCGATATGTACTACGAGATCCTCTCCCGCACGCTCCCGCCGGAACTCGGGTTCCGCCGCCGGACGAACCGCCCTTACCGCGACCCGGTCAACGCCATGTTCTCGCTTGGATACGCGATGCTCTACGGCAACTGCTGCGTCTCCCTGGTCGGCGCCTATCTCGATCCCGATCTCGGCATGCTCCACGAGGGGGCCGGGAGTCTCGTCTACGACCTCATCGAACCGCAGAAAACTGTGATGGTGGACCGCACCGTCATCAGGTTTGCCGGGGAGGAGATCTCGGAGAAAGACTACGAGTGCAGCGAAAAGAGATGTTACCTTGACGCAACCCTCTCAACCCGGCTCGTGCAGGCGCTCCGCGACTCTATCGACCAGTCCCGGATCGATACACAGGTGCAGATCCTGCGGGACGCGCTTCTCACGAACGCCGAGTTTCACGTGCTGTACTGGTAGGCGCCCCGCTGGATCGTAAACTCGGGGAAGCGGGCGAGAGGGATCTCCTTCAGGGAGAGATCCCTGATGACAACCCGGGGGCACCCGTAGAGCATGGACGCGAACTTATCCAGGACGATGGGTTCGCCGGTTGCGGTGATGAGCACCTTCCCGTCAGGGAGGTTCATGACCTCGCCGACGATGCCGAGGTTGGTGGCGATCTTCCTTGCACATGCACGAAACCCGACACCCTGCACCCTTCCCGAGATCCTGATCTCGATCGTCTTCACAGCCAGTGCTCCTGGACGACCCGTATGGACATATCCAGTTCGTCGTATACCTCGTCCCGGACCGCCGTGTCGCGGATGTTGAGGGCCTCGCTCACGGCCATGTCAAGGATCTCCCTGGACCGGTCCTCGTAACGCTCCGCGTATATCCGGCACGCCATATCCCCAAGCACGAAAGCCCGCCGGGAGAGCGGCCTGATGATCCGCGCCTCGTCGAGCGCGCAGAGGAGCATCCGGTCCGCAAGTTCATGCTGCCCCGCGTTCCTGGCGATGAGGAAGAGCTCGGTGTAGTAGATCGCCCGTTTTGCCCGGTCAGGTGCCGCCCTGATGGTCCGGTCGAGCGCGACCATGTCTTTTGTGGTGTACTCGCCGCGCCGGATCTTCTCGCGGCAGTCGAGGATCCTGCCAAAGACCGTATTCTTCCAGGACTGGGGCATCGCCTGCTCGAGCTGGACCATCATGCTGTAACGGATCCGGTCATCGTCGATGGTAGAGACGACATCGATAGCCCGCTGCTGGACGGCCGGCTTCCCGGTCTTCCGGTAGAACGAGAAGAGCATCCGGGACATGCGCTGCCGTGTCATGGCGGTGATGAACGGGATCTGGATGCTTCCGGCAGTCTTCTCCATACCCTCCAGCAGTTCATCTATCTCCTCTTCGTCGCCGTAGTTCTCAGCGAACCGCGCCACGTCAAAGAGCATCGAGAGCCGGATATAGGGGGAGGGGACGCTCACCACGGTATGGCACATGGCCGAGAGGATCTCCTTTCTCTGGGCAGGCTCGCTGATCATGTCAAAGACCGCCGCCAGGGCGTCCACGTACTCCACGGGGTCCTCGATCCTGCCGACCTGCTCAACCGCCCAATCGACATCCGTCTCCTGCCGGTTGACCGCGTTGAGGTTCCTTGCGGCGTAGATCAGGTTCTTCCTGACGAACGCCTCCCGCTCCGGGTCGACGAACTCAAGCATCTCCTGGGCCTCGTTGAGGTAGGTTCTGGCAGCAACGTGGTCGATCCCGGCCATGAGCCCGGCAAGGTCGGAGAGCATGATCGCGTGGATGGATGGCTCGGTGATGGTGCCGATGGTCTCATGTAGCCTCCTGATGATCTCCTCAGCCCGCTCAACGTTTTCGAGAGCCGAGTAGGCGCTCACGATCCGGTACATACCTGAATATCGGGAGTAGACGTCACCGGTGTGCTCGAAGAGGCGGTACATCAGTTCAAGCACCTGCGGTGCTGCCGTCGCCCCCTCGATCCCCTCCAGCAGGTAGGCCATCACCTCATAGGGGTCGGCCGAGTCAAACTCCCTGACATACTCGGTGAAGAAGGTGAGGATCCGCTGGATCATGGCGGTCCGCTCGTACTCACCCTCAATCTCCAGGGAGAGGAGAGCCATCGGGACGGCAAAGATCGGGCTTGCGTAGACCTGGGTGTACTCGAGCATGATGTCGACGTAACTTGCTATCTTGATCGAGATCTCCTCGCGCGGGGTGCTGATCTTGAGGAGGTCGAGCGCGATCTCGAAGGGTTCCATCATGCCTTCAAAGACCCGGGCACCGCCGCGGGAGAGCTGGTCTGCCGCCTGCAGGCTCCCGACCCGGACGTAGCCCTCGATGAGGGGGTCCACAAGCTGCCGCTGCAGTGACGGGTCGGTGATCTGGGCGAGAATCTGGGTCGCCTCGTCGAGCGCCCGGAGCGAGAGCTGCTCGATCCCGTACATGATCAGGCCGTGGATCACCTTGCCCATCGCAAAGAGACAGTAGTCCGGTTCCAGCAGGGACGCGGAGAGGACCCGCATACCGTGGAGGAGGTCGAGGTCGCCGTCCTCCACAGCGAGCACGGCCGCCTGGTCCACGATGCCGCCCAGTGCCTCGGCCCGCGCCTGCTGGTCCATGATCTCGCAGGTGAGCGCGGTCGCACGCCGGAGGAGGTCCCGGTCTTTCCGGGCGACGCCGATCCGTGCCATCTCGACGACGATCGCCGAGATGGCCTGCTCGCGCAGGGTCTGGTCCTCGATCTGGCTTACCAGGCTCACGAGGCCGGACGGGTCTTTCTGGCGGACGAACCCCCGCTCGATCAGGATGGTGTTGCACTCAAGCAGCAGGGTATCCTGTGCCTGGTGCGACCCGGCAAGTTCCTTTATCGCTGGTATGTGCCCGACGACTTCATCAAAGTCGTACTCCTTGCAGAAGTCGGTCACCGCCTGGTGTACCAGCGAGTCAGCGATATCGATCTCCAGTGCGGCAAGGATGTTCTCGCGGACGAGTCCGGTCTCGTCACGCCGGATACCTTCCTTGATCAGGCGGACACTGGTATCGAAAAACTGGGCATTGATCCTCTGGGCGGTGGTGCTGGCCTTCTTCATGACCTCGATTGCGTGGTAGAAGTCGCCCATCCGGGAGAGTGCGTCGGTGATCTGCCGGTAGAGCTGAGCCGCCTTCGCAACATCGCAGGATTCGTCGATCAGCGGCGCGATATCAAGGAGGATGGTCGGGTTGCCGCTCTTCTCGACGACCGCAATGCCGGAGAGGACGATCTCCTCGATGGGGAGCTGGGTCTCCACCGTGCTCCGGGCGTTGAACTCAAACGCCTTCTCCAGGTACCATCGCTCCCCGCTGCGCTCCGCTTTCTTCAGGAGTTCGAGGACAAGGGTCTGGCCTGCCCAGGGTTTCTCGTCGTCGAGCCTGAGCAGTCTGGTGTAGACCTGTTTCTTGTCCCGCTGGCGGTCGAGGAGGTGCTCGGTCAGGATCGCGAGGACCTCGGTGAGCCGCTCTTCCGGGATCCCGGAGAGAGAGTCTATGATCTGCTCGATATCGGAGATCTCCTTCTTCAGCGAAGACTTCCAGGCGGCGTCCACGATGTCGGCGATCGAGTTGGTGCGCCGGATCTTCTGGTCGATCTCGGTGGCGCTTAAAATACCGCTGACCACCAGGTGGATGTCGCCTGCCCCGATGCCGGAGGCGGCGATCGCCCGGGCCACATCGGCGTGGAGTTGTGATTGTTTTGATATATCGCCGATCTCGGAGAGCGCCTGGAGAGCGTGCTGCATGATATCGACGTTCTGGTATTTCTGTCCGTACTGGATGAAGAGCGGGATGATATCAGAGAGGATTGCCGAGCGGTATTTACGGATGCTGATCTGGTTAAAGGTCTCCTCTCCTTTCCCGATATAGTGGATGTCCCCGGTATCGACCCCGGCCTGGACCAGGTCCCGGGATACTTCAGCGAGGATGTCGGACTGGTGGCTCTTGCGGTCGAGTTTGTCCACCAGGGTAAATATTGCGGAGAACCACGCTTCATCCTTAGTTTCACGGTAGAGTCCGGTAACGCGCCGTGCGAGGTCGAAAACTTCTTCTTTTGTCGGTTCGACGAGCTGGCTTAAGAGTTCCGGCTGGTTCTCCTCGAATGCTGCCTTTATCAGGGCTGCGTTCATCTGCTCGTAGAGGGATTTCTTCTCTTTCCTCGTCCGCGTCTCTGAGATGTCTAAAACAATCTTCTCAACCTCACGCGGATCACCGGAAGAGATGGCGGAGGTTATCTTTTGTTTCATCTGTGGTTTCCCATTCATTTTGATCACCGCTCTCCAGCAGGTTCTGTATCATGCATATCGATCATCCTATATATAGGTTGCTCCGTTCCCGCAAGAGCGTTCTTTGATGGAATTTTGAGAGATCCTCACAAATGCGTGAAATATGGGGGAAGGTAGGTGCCCTTCGCATCACCGTGAATGGAACACTTAATGTGGGGTGGGTTTCACCTGTGCAGACGGGGGATCAGGCCTGCCTGACCACCTGCATGATCTCCCGGTACATGGTATCAGCGACGCCCGGGTCCTTCGACTCGATCATGATCCTGATCATCGGTTCCGTGCCCGACGCCCGCACCAGCGCCCAGGCGTCGTCCCTGATGATCTTGATACCGTCGATCTTCTCAATGGTCTCTCCCGGGAGCGCTTCCTCGACGGCACGGACCAGCGCGGCCGGGTCAGGGGCGTGATACTTCTCCTTGACCAGGTGGTAGACCGGGAGTTCGTCGATGATGCCAGAGAGGTCTCTCCCATTATGGCTTGCAAGAACCGCTACCATCATTGCGGCGGTCATGCCCCCGTCCCGGCAGAACTGGTGGTCGGGATAGATCAGGCCGCCGTTTCCTTCGCCGCCGAAGGAGACGTTCTTCCCCTGCCCGATGAGCTCGATCATCCGCCTTGCGACGTAGATGCTCCCGACGGGGGTGTAGTCGACGGTGCACCCGTGCTTCCCGGCAATGTCCCGGATCAACCGGGAGGTGGCGACCGGGGTGACGACGAGCCCGCCGCGGTTCCTGCTGCAGACGTAGTCCTCGATCAGGCCGAACTCATAGTTCTCTTCTATATAGCGTCCTTTGTTATCAACGAAGACCGCCCGGTCGGCGTCGCCGTCGTGTGCCACCCCGAAGTCGGCACCTGTGGCGATGACCATCTCCGAGAGGGGCTGCAGCCCTTCGGGGGTCGGTTCAGGCATCCGGCCCGGGAAGGTGCCGTCGAGCCGGGCGTTGATGGTATGGACCCGGCAGCCCATCCTCTCGAGGATGACGGGTGTGGTGAGGGCCGCGGGGCCGGAACCGGGGTCGACGACGACGGTCATGCCCTTGCCGATGCCTGCCGGGAAGTGCCCCACGACTGCCTGGATATACTCCTCGAGCCGGTCGGGTGCGGCGGTCTCTGTGCCGACGCCGTCCCAGGCGGCCGCGTCGAACTCGCCGGCGAAGAACCGGTCTTCGAGCCTGATGATCTCATCGTCAGCCATCTCAGTGCCGTCGGCCTCGATGATCTTGACACCGTTGTACTCGGGGGGGTTGTGGGACGCGGTGATCATCGCGCCGCCGGCAAACCGGTCATCGGTCTTTATGATGTACTGCAGGGCCGGCGTGGGGAGGATGCCCATGTCCACCACATCGCACCCGGTCATCAGGAGCCCGGCCTTGAGGGCGTGGGCCAGGGCTTCGCCGGACGTCCTTGTGTCCCTGCCGACGGCGATGGTGCCGTTCCGCATCGATCCGAGCGCGGCGCCGATCTTGAGGACGAGGGTCGGCGTCATCATCTCCCCGACCACGCCGCGGACGCCGTTCGTTCCAAACATCTGTTTTTTGTTTCCCATATCAGTCACTTCTCCACGTCGTGCAGTTCCCGCTTCAGTCGGTCGATCGCCCTGCCGGCTGCAGCGAACGCCTCCTCTCTGTGCTCTGCGAGTATAGCAACATAGGTTATATCCTCCCCGGCATAGAGCCGGCCTTTCCGGTGGTGGAACCGTGCGCCGATGATCCCGGGGACGGCCTCGATCTCCCGCCTGAGGCTCTCCGTCAGGGCGTCGACGGTCTCATCGAACTCCAGGTACTCGGTCCGTTCGGTGCCGGTCCATTCCCTGACGATTCCATTGAACGTGAGGACGGCCCCGGCATGCGAGACGCCGTACTCGCGTTTCAGTTCCCTGACCAGCCCCTCAACAGTGTAGTAATCCTCGAACTCTGGGAGTGCGGCGATCACATCGTCGACCGAGGGGTTGCGGAGGACGACGTTCTCACTCTCGAGGTCGCCTATCACGATCCTTGGGAACAGCCGGGACTTGAACCCCTCAAGTATAGCGTAGTCGATCCCGGCGTTGCAGAGGACCTCCAGGGTGGAGTCGAGGTCGTTCTCGCGCCTGACGATGACCGACTTGTCGTCGTCGACGCCGCTTGATATAGCGGCATGCGATTCATAGAATATAGTCGTATCCTTTCCGGGCTCGAGCGTAAAGCCGTGGTGCCCCAGGTGCTTGACCGCTCCGACGGTCCCGTGCGCTGAGAGCGCCGGGATCAGGCGCTTTATGAATGTGGTCTTTCCGGAGTTTGAACGACCTACTATCTGGATGATCTTCATGGGTCCTCATTTCCCTCCTGGCCGGGCCTGGTCTTCAGGACGACCGACGCAGCCTCGGCCACACCCCGCATCACCTCGGTAATGCGGTCCTCGATCTCGATCTCGTCGTCGATGGTCAGGCTTGTGCCTTCGACCTCCAGCAGGAACCGGGCGACTTCGCTCGCCTCGAAGAGGATCTCATCGAGTTCTTCGGCGGTGAAGAAGCCGCACATGGCGCCGTAGAAGAATGTAGCTCCCGCCTTCTTCACCTTCTTCTTGAACGAGCTCCTCGCCTGGTTGACCGCCTGCGGTGTGTAGGTGTCGACCATGAACGGGCAGAGGTCGGGGAGGTTTTCGCCGATGAACGTCATCTCCGAGCCGCTGGTGGTCCGAAAGTCCGCGCAGAGACGTGCAATCGCCCACTCGCGGGCGGTGATGTGGGTGTGTTTGCGCAGGAACTGGTTGACCCGCCGATAGGTGGCGCCGTCAACTTTCTTGAATTTCTGGTACTTGTTTGGGTCGTTGCGATAATCAGGCTCTTCCATTTTGCATATCCTCTTGTTGGTTTTGGTATTTCAATCTACAGGAGATGGAACGGCGTCTGCTACGGAGTCCGACCTGCCCTTTGTAAATATAGCATCATATGGTTTATACCTGCCTCTTTGTTCCCGGGCCCAGGCAGGACATTTGGTCAGATTCCATATCGCCGGGGGCGTAATACCAGAATTCCAGGGGAGTAGGCCGGGGAAGGCAGGTCCGGGGGTGCGGAGATGCAGGATGGTCTCACGCGAAGGGGTGCAAAAAACTCATGAGCCAGATCCTCATGCTGTACGCATGAAAGCGACCTACTCCCCCAGGCTCGCCCCGGGCAGCGGACCATGGAGGGACCTTCTCTCCGGCGTGCTTTCCCCGTTGATGCGACCGCGAATTCGGCAGAGGACTCCCGATTACCCAAACCAGGGACGTCCACATGGAGATATTCGACGCAATCGCTTCACTATCGGAGCATTTCGTCGAAATTTCCTATGGAGAGATCGCCGGTTTGGCAACTGAGGGATCATGGCTCTGTTTGTGCCCCGGGTCCGACTTGTGGGAGGGGGACGATTCCCACCACGGCCCACCGCCCAGGGAGCCCGGGGAATTAGTCGTTTCATGGTCGTTTGAGAGGCCGGCGTTCCGTACCAGAACCCGTAAAAATAAGATGAAATGGCCAACTACTAGACCACCTCACCTTATGTTGCGGGTCCTGATGCGTGGGAGCGACACCACCCATTGCTCTCCAGCGAAGGACGCGAAGTTCGGTTGCTGAATGGTATAGTGCCCTTCCACGCTCTTCCGCGTGACGCAACCACCGCATGGAAATATTGGATGCAATTGCTCCACTACCAATGTGCAGGGCCGGTCCTCCAAACAGATCCCCGGAAACCACCTAATTTTTGGACCCCTATATCATGCGTTTAAGCGCGGATCGCCCTCCTTCACGTATGAACACATGCAAGAAGAGGTGATCGGGCATCTACGCCCCTCTGGGGCGATCATTTATATATGGGCGCCCCCTCCAGCCCGCATAGGACCGGCGATAACCCCACGCCGTTCACTTTCACACCGCACGGTATGGGGTTCATATACTCAGAGGAGAACATATACATCAGGGTCTGCCTCCCGCCCACCCGGGAGGGCAGCCCCAATACCTCCTAACACCAATACCTCCTGCATCACCAGAATACTCTTTTTTCGGGGCCGGTATGAGATTCCGGTTCGCTCGCACAAGGTATTCAGTACCAGGCAGCACCCGGAGCAGGTATTCTGGCAGGGGCCGGGCCCCGTGGATGATACGGGGTCCGGCAGGGATTTCGCGGGTCAAATCCCTATTGCGGGGAATAGTGATTTACCGCAATTTTGATATGCTTCGCTATTCTACTTATTAACCAATGGAAAACACGCTCTTCCCGGAATGGCTGGATCGCTTCAGCAGTTACCTCAGGATGCGGAATTACTCGCCGCGGACCATCAAAAAGTACGAGCAGACCATCCAGCGCTTCGCCAGGTACGCCGGGGTCAGGCAGCAGGCTGGCCGGGACCCGTTTGACGAGGAGGAGCTCGACAATGCCCCGCTGGATGCGGATGTCAACGTCTCTTCGGCCCTCGTCACCGACTTCTTCTCATACATCACGGAAAGACGAGAGTACAAGCCAAAGACCCTGCACCGGATGATATCGACGCTCTCCTCCTTCTACCGCTACCTCTACACCCAGGGAGTTGTGGTCGCAAACCCCCTGCTTGGGGTGGAGCGGCCGCGGATCAAGAACCAGGAGCTGAAATATCTCAAGCACAGCCAGGTAATCCGCCTGATTCGGTCTATCGAGGACAAGCGGAACAGACTGATCGTCCGCCTGATCTACGCCACCGGCGTCCGCGTCTCAGAACTCTGTGCGATTAACGTTGAAGATATTGACTTTGAGGAGCAGACGATCCGGGTGAAGGGGAAGGGCGACAAGATACGGACTGTCTTCGTCGACGAAGAGACCCTCGAGGATATCGACGAGTTCATCGGCAACAAGATTGAGGGGCCGCTCTTCGTAGGCCAACAGGGAAACCACATCTCGCCGCGAACCGTCCAGCACATCTTCAAAGAAAACGCCCCGGACGGGATTACGCCGCATAAAATCAGGCATTCCTACGCAAGTGAACTCTACCGGCGGTCAAAGAACCTCCGCGTCGTGCAGGAGAACCTGGGACACTCCTCCATCAAGACGACCGAGATTTACCTGCACACGGACCTCGAGGAGCGCAAACGGGTCTACCAGCAGTATTTCCCGCTCTCAAACGGGAAGAAGGACGAGTGATCCGGGCCGCCGGGGAACCCGATAAACCGCATGATGCTATATATCGACAGGCGTTCTATCTGAGACGCTGACCGGCTGTGGAGGTCCCGGCAGCCCCCTGTGGTGATATTCGCTGCGCCGCGGTAACTGCCCAAACCAGGGCTTCTGTATGGGGGAAAGGGAGTGTTTTCCTGCGTACAGCCTCTCGCTCTGCCTCATGAACGCCCCACACCCCCTTCGCGTTCTCCCGCGTGGCTTTCCACAAGAGGCTGGTGATCTGCACCAGAACCCGTAAAATAAGATGCAAGGCTCTACTAGTGAAGCATTTCATCTAATTCTGCCTATGCAGTATCGCCTTACGCGGAAGTTCGCGAAGACGCGAAGCCTGTGTAGCTCCTCCCAACCGGAACCCTTCGCGGCTTCGCGTGAGGTCATATTGCCGTCTTTACGTATGGTTATTGACGTTACATCTCACGCATCAAAATTTTCGAAATACGGTGACACGATGACCCAGGGTAGACCGGACCCCGGGTTTTTCTGGGGCGGCCCGGGCAGTGGACTGCGGTAGACATCACTCTCGGGGGTCCAAAGGAAGCCCTGTTCCAGGAGCGTGAACATTGATACTTCATAAACTCCAGCTCCG
>NZ_DAQR01000117.1:22847-28286 GCF_002502935.1 Methanoculleus sp. UBA413 | reverse complement strand
CCAGCTGCAGGACCTGCAGCAAACGCACCGATCCTCATTCCCGGCAGCCAGTTCACCACATTCAGACACAGCCCCCTACCACGGATCCCACCTCTATACACCCCATGCTGCTATACCTCCGGCACCTCCGGCAACACTCAAATCGCTGGAGCACCCAACCATACCGGTATGCGCTACATCGTCACGGGCGGGGCCGGGTTCATCGGCTCCAACCTCGCAGAGCGGCTGGCACGCGACCACGAGGTCGTGATCATCGACGACCTCTCCACCGGGAGGCGTGAGAACCTCGGGCACCTCATCGACCATCCGGGGGTGACATTCGTCGAGGGGAGCGTCACCGACATCGACCTGCTCATCGATGCCTTTGCCGGGGCGGACGGTATATTCCACCAGGCGGCAATCGCCTCTGTGCCCCGCTCCGTGGAGATGCCCCGGGAGACAAACGCAGTGAATGTTGGCGGAACCCTGAACGTCCTCTGGGCCGCAAAGGAGTGCAACGTTCCGGCAGTCGTGGCGGCCTCCACCTCTGCGATCTACGGCGACGACCCGACCTTCCCCAAATGTGAGACGATGGCGCCGACACCGCTCTCCCCCTACGCAGTCTCGAAACTTGCGGGCGAATACTACGGGAAGGTCTTCGCCGACCTCTATGGCATCAGGACTGTATTCTTGCGCTACTTCAACGTTTTCGGTCCCCGTCAGGACCCCAGATCCGAGTACGCGGCTGTGATCCCGAAGTTCATCACCCGGCTGCTCGACGAGAAACCACCGACCATCTACGGCGACGGGGAGCAGACCCGGGACTTCATCTTCGTTGGGGATGTCGTCAGGGCAAATATCCTCGCGATGGAAAGCGACGCCTCAGGCGTCTTCAACATCGCAGGGGGGCGTCGGATCAGCCTCAACGAACTTGCATCCGTCCTCTCGGATATCACCGGCATACACCGCCGGCCGCTATATGAACCCCCGCGGCCCGGGGATGTGCGGGACTCGCTCGCCGATATCTCCCGGGCCAGGGACGCATTTGGTTTCTCCCCCGGCTGCACGCTCGATGAAGGACTCCAGAAGACTGTGGCATGGTTCCGGGACCGCAGCGGCTGACTGGGGCGCGATGATCAGTAATCCTCTCCGGAGGGCAGCCTGCAGGCCGATCCCGGATTGCTCCAATCCTGGAGCAGGATCTGCAGGAACCTATATATCTTTGCTCCGCGGTATGGAGTCCGAGGTAACATTCGTATGCCCAGATTGGTTATACCGGAGTCTCCCCGTAAAGAGGATGCTGGAGATGCGTTACGGGCGTACAACGACGTAACAGCGGGGAACCTGCATGAATCGGCGGCCCTGAACAACATGGGCGTGGCGCTCGAACGGCAGGGCCGCTACGAGGAGGCGCTGGCCGCATTCAGTGCGGCGCTCCTCTGCGACAACAACGACGTCTATGCCTGGAACAACCGTGCAGTGATCCTCACCCGGCTCGGCCGCCCCCAGGAAGCGGTGCTCGCCTGCATCCGGGCGCTCGCCCTTGACCGGTTGTGCATCTTTGCCTGGGTCACCTACGGCATGGTGCTTGGGAGGCTCGGGAAATACCAGGAGGCTGAACTGGCCCTTGCGGTCGCAGAGGACCTCGACCCGCAGGCCCGGGCGCTCTACCCCGGGAATCTGACGATGACCCGGGCGTGAGGAGGAACTCTCTCTTTTTGCAGGGCCGGGCAAGGAACGCGACAGGGTGCCGATACACCGCCTGGTGCGATATGATCGGCCGCTCATCACCCGGTTTGCCCGGATCATCGCGGAGACCTTATGTTTTTATCCACCCTGCTGCAATAGAATACAAACGAGTGCCTGCGGCACGGAGTCGATCCTCATGAAGACACTTATTCTTGCAGGCGGGAGCGGCACCCGCCTCTTCCCGCTCTCGAGGGAACACTACCCGAAACAGTTTATCCCGCTGGTCGATGACGAGTCACTCTTCCAGAAGACGGTGAAGAGGTCGCTCCTCTTCTCCTCCCCGCAGGAGATCGCCATCGTCACCAACACGGACCACCGGTTCCTGGTCAGGGACCAGCTTGCCGCTATCGGATGCGACTGCCGGGTTCTCGTGGAGCCGGTGGGCAAAAACACCCTGCCCGCGATCTACTACGGTGTTCGGGAGGTCACCCGGGAAGACGGCTCCGATACGGTCGCGGTGCTCCCCTCGGACCACCTGATCAGCGCAAACGGGTCGTTCCAGGAGGCCTTCCTCCGGGCGGAGCGGCTTGCAAAGGACTACCTCGTGGTCTTCGGCGTGCGGCCGACCTCGCCCCACACCGGATACGGCTATATCCGCCCGGGCAAGTCCCTGGGGGAGGGGTCGCTCGTGGACGCCTTTGTGGAGAAACCTGACCCTGAAACCGCCGGCCGGTATATCGCCGACGGCTACCTCTGGAACTCCGGTATGTTCTGCTTTGACGCCGATCTCTTCCTTGCCGAGTGTGAAACCTGCGCACCCGAGGTGGTAAGAGCGTTTGAGCACCCGATCGAGGAGGCATACGATGCAACCCCCGCCCTCTCCATCGACTACGGGATCATGGAGAAGACCCAACGGGCGGCGGTTGTGCCGCTCGATGCCGACTGGAACGACCTGGGGAACTTCGACGCGCTCTACGCCGTCCTGCCGAAGAGCGGGGACGCAAACGCTGTCAGGGGCGAGCATATCGGGATCGACTCCTCCAGGAACCTGATCGTCGCCGACCGATTGGTCGCCACCGTCGGCATCCACGACCTTGCCATCGTCGAGACGAAGGATGCGATCCTGGTCGCCACCCGGGACGAGGCCCAGCGGGTAGGTGAGATCGCAAAGGCGCTTCGCGAGAAGGGGGATTCCCGGGCGCTCTTCCACACGCGGGTCCACCGACCCTGGGGCTCCTACACGAACCTTGAGGAGGGGCGGTCGTACAAGATCAAGCGGGTCACCGTCCCCCCGAAGCGGCGGCTGTCGCTGCAGATGCACCACCACCGCTCCGAGCACTGGGTGGTTGTCACCGGTTGTGCCGAGGTGACGATCGGGGATGCGACCTACCTCCTCAGGAACGGTGAGTCCACCTTCGTCCCGGCGGGGACGGTTCACCGGCTCGCGAACCCCGGCCTCCTGCCGCTCGAACTGATCGAGGTGCAGATCGGGGAGTATACCGGCGAGGACGATATCGTCAGATTCGAGGACGACTTCGAGCGGGCATGAGTGGCACCTACAAAACCGATATAATCCCGCAAACCTAATGATAGGTGGACACCCAGGGTACCTCTGCGAGACCCCGGGTTCATTTCTTACCCCCGTAGTGTAGAGGTCAATCATGCAGGACTTTGGATCCGGCGACGGCGGTTCGAATCCGCCCGGGGGTACTGGGGACGGGGTTCTTGAGCCCCGGCACTGTTTTACCAGTATTGTTGTTACTCTTGAAGTGAGCGGCAAGCGCAATCGACTTCATTCTTCAGCCCGCGGGGGGAGATGGGGGCAGGAGACGCCCTGCACGTTGCCGCACGGGAAAGTATTTTTAGCAAGGAGGGATCTGGAACCCGAAAAACAGAGGAGGAGAAACCGATATGGTAGAGACGAAAATCACCGCTGAACCGGGAAAATCGACGATCATCGCCACGGGTGTCTTTGATGCGCCGCGCCAGATCGTATGGGAGGCGTGCACGGAGCCGGAGCTGGTATCGCAGTGGTGGGGGCCAAAGAGCTTCAAGACTACGGTCGAGAAGATGGATGCGAGACCGGGCGGTCTGTGGCGCATCGTCCAGCGTGACGCCGAGGGCAACGATTACGCATTTCGGGGTGTTTTCCACGAGGTTACGCAGCCCGAGCAGCTTATCTACACCTTCGAGTACGAAGCCATGCCGGGCCATGTCCTGCTTGAGACGGATACGTTCGATGACCTCGAAGACAGGACGAGGATGACGACCCCTCTGGCCTTCCAGACGGTCGAGGACCGCGATGCGATGCTCCAGTCAGGGATGAAGGAAGAGATGGTCGAGATTATGGACCTTCTCGCGGAACTTGTGGAGAGCCGGGCATTACAGAAGCGTGCGGCACCGGCACGGTGAAACTTGGGGCAGCAGCCCTTGCCGGACCCCCGGCGGGGGCACACTTCTGCCGGACACGGCAGGGTAGTGCCACGGGCCTCCGGCGCAATAGACGGGGAGCCGTTACCATGTTGGGTTGCATGCAGACCCACTCCTTTTTGCGCGACTCATCATGCCGGAGCGTATGGAGGCTCTCATAAGGGTGCCGGCCAATCGGTCGCAGCAGAGATGGGGTATCGATAGGCTGGGTTTGGGCGCGATAGATCCAGGCGAAGAGGTGGGACGGATAGGTCGTGTGGCTGAGGGTGCGTATCGACGCTTTTTGCACAGTCGCGAATTCCGTGTGGTCTGAATTTACTATGGGAGTATCAGATCGAGTATCTCGATGATCGATTTGATCTCCGTTTTAAGCGGGGTTTTATGATCATTTTTTCTTAGTTTGCTAAAATTATAATAACTCACAGATAATACCCAGGGTCATGGTATTCCGGGAAATTGATGATGACCTCTGGGCGATCGTCCAGAACCATCTCCCTTCAACGAAGCCGCACGTCGGCCGACCCCGGTGTGACCCCCGCAGGCTGTTCAACGGCATCCTGTACGTCCTCTCCACCGGGTGCTCCTGGGCGGATGTCCCGGCGAAGTACGGTACGAAATCGACGGTACACCGCTACCACCTTGAATTATGTGAGATGGGCGCATACCAGGCGATCTTTCTCGACCTCCTCCGGTCAGGTTATGAGATCCGGAGAGTCACTCCCTCGCACAGTGCGACTGGTACCGGGCCAGCCCAGGCGAAGCGAAATGTCTCACCGATGAAGATTGTTATAAAAAGGTGAACGGGAGTGGTAGAGCGGTCTCTCTTGTCAGTACCCTTTCATCTATCGCCCCAATCCGGACTGGTTAACTCCATGGTTGACATTTTCTCGCAGATTCCAGTCGGTGAAGAGAATTACGACCCGCGTAAGTTACTATCAAGATAATTCAGCAGCACTTACGCGTCATCCTATATTTATAGAGGTGGCATTATAATACAAAGAACATGGTCTGGCGGGATAAACCCAACGACCGATCTACCGGGGAGCAAAAGGCCAGTCTGGAAGAGTGGCGGGGGCATTGCCTCGCTCTACGATCGCAATGGTAGACTGGTGGATTCCCTGGAGCTGCGGGGATGAGCGTGATGAGCAACGGATGGCTACACCGGCCCTCCCGGCCCGGGACGAGGCAGCTTACATCGTACCGGTTCGACCGGGAGCTACACACGAAGCTCCATCGACCGGTATACATTATCGAGGATTCTGTCGCTGTGTCCTTTGCCATCGAGCCCCTGGTCAAAGATCGGGGTTGCGCTATTCGCAGGAGAGATCCCTGATGCGATCC
>NZ_DAQR01000117.1:5552-22603 GCF_002502935.1 Methanoculleus sp. UBA413 | reverse complement strand
TCCAGTTCCACAAGTTCGCCGGCGGTCCCGCAGGCGCCCCTGGAGCATGCCTCGTCATGCAGCCCGCGACACTCCTCTTCGATGCGGTTGAGGTCGTCCATCGTGTACTTGTGATACCGTGCAAGGATACCTCCATACTCATGGACGAACGCCTTGATCTCTTTGAGGAGGTCCATCCGAGCCATTCTCGCCATCCGGTCCGGTGATGGTGATCCTGCTGTATTGATGCACCGGTCTCTCCCCGGGGTAGTGCGCTCCATGGTATCATCTTCCTCATGCGGAGAGTTATTCTTTCCGGAACGGATGTGAAACAGCGGAATCCGCTTCGCTGGCTAAAATGCAACCCTCAGCGGTTATGTCAACCGTGGGGCAACCTTCCTCCTGTCTCTCTTTGAGAAGCCACCGTGATGACGGGGATGGGGTTCGCCCCAGGAACAGTAACGTTACGCTCGACCATGAGGGCTACCGGGCCAGAACGAGGAGCCCGGGCAGACCCCGGCGAGTTTTTTAGGGCTGATGCCGCGGCGGAGCGCCTCCCTCTCCAGGCAGGCACGTTCACGGGAATCCACGTGGTCCAACTCCATTCGTGCTGGACGACATGTACCGGTGCAGGGTCTGCTGATGATCATACCAGTCAGCATGTGCCGCATGATCACCCGGATGATCCGGAAGATCGCTCCTCGCTCATTCTCTTTGCTTTCATCGCCTTCGCCCGATCGATAAGATACTCGAGCCTCGCGAGTTCGTCGGCGATCCCCCAGGCTTCCCTGCGGCGGGCCTCATCCTGCAGCCGGCGGCACTCCCCTTCGATGCGGTCGAGGTCGTCCATCGTGTACTTGTGATACCGGGCAAGGATACCCTCATACTCCTCTGCGAACGCGGTGATCTCCGCAATGAGGTTTATCTGGCCTCTCCTCACAGCACCGGGACTCCTGTCCGCCCCGGAAGCGGTATGTTCCATACTATATTCTCGCCACGGGGAGAGTTATCCTTTCCGCAAACGACTGGATGAGCGCTCCGAGGTTCGCCGGCGGTCAGTCCCGGCGGAGCTGTGCGATGAATCCTCTTCATGTTCTCCGTATCCATGCCATAAAGGCGTCTAGGGCGACGGATGCAAGCAATGAGAACACTCAATCTTCACAAGGGGTACGCCACAGGCGACAGGTCAGCCGAAGAGCACTCCCCTCGCATAATCGTACGGACCTGAATCAAGAAAAGGCAGGAAGATCGTTTGAGTAAATAAATGACCGAATATCAGTACCCGAAGTAAAAAGACGTTAGAACCGCCCATACCTCTTGTGCGCCTGCTCGATTGACATCACGGCAAGAACGTGCACTTCCTTCTCCGGCTCATGGATGCGGTAAAATGCCGTGAATGTGCGGCCGATATAGAGCCGGTAGGTGTCTTCCCGCCCGTGAATGTATAGGCGCTTCTTATCGCTCCCGCTGCCGGGAAACGGATCCTCCTGAAGGGTTTTGAGTTTTTCCATGACGATTCACCGGCTCTTCGGGCGGAGGCTCCGGATACTCCCAAGGGCCTTGCGGTTAATCGGTATCCGGTACGTCAAAGTCCAACTCCACGAAGTCCCCCTCTGCTTCGATGCGGTCCATATCTTCGATGAACCGGCGCTTCTTCTCCTGCTCCACCATATGAGAGAGAAGATCGTCGAACGTCTGGCCCGGGCGCTTCAGCTCGGAGACCTCTGTCCAAACCCGCTCCGAGACGGGGATTCTCTTCGTCGCGGCCATGGTAGTATTGTACATGATTGTCGTATTTACAATGTGTGCAGGATGGTAGACTACTGTTAATTCGATAATCCAGCAGCGTTAGGGGTGCTAAGAAAAAATGGCTCGTGCCTCTCTATCCTCACAGAGCACAGTGCAGCATTTGCTGTAAGTTCTTGTCCAGAGTCAGGTAGTGCTCCGGCATATGACTGACTATTGATTTCAGAGGATCCGACCGAATTACGTTGAGCAACAACCCGCACTCATGACAAAAACCACACGGCGAGAGTGTTTCCATTATCGGTTGTTTCATCGGGCACTACCGAATAACGGGGTGCGGCGAGAGTTTTGAGCCAGTCTCCAGGATCTCCCATGCACAGGCGTCCCCCGGTCATTCAGACCAAACTCGCAAAACCCGCAGGAGAACGCTGTTCCGGGTAGGGAAGGCGAGCCTTTACTGCAGAGCGCGCCGATAGCGGTCATGGAGATTTCACAAGCCTTATGTATACGCCTGTTTTGAGTAACTAATGAATAGGGTTCCCGGTTCTCCCGGGCGTGTGGTTCTCCAATGGACTTAAACGAATTACGGACGCGGAAAGAGAAGATAGACGTCTACCTTGCCGAGCAGGGCTGGGACGTCACCGACCGCGCTTCTGTAATCCTCGAAGTCGATACCAGACAGTCCGACTTTCTTGCATGTTCCTACAAGACCGTAGCCGAGACGCTGAAGAACGACCTGGAGAGCAAGTACGTCGACTACCTGCTCCTCGACAGTCTCGGCGCTCCGCTCGCCATCATCGAGGCCAAACGCACCTCAAAAGACCCGCTCATCGGGCAGAAGCAGGCGGAGCAGTATGCCGACGACATCAAGCGGCAGACCGGTAAGGACGTCTTCATCTTCCTCTCCAACGGCTACGAGATATGGTTCTGGGACCGGGAGCGCTATCCTCTTCGACAATTGAAGGGCTTCTACGCACAGAAAGACCTTGAGCGGCTCCGGTTCCAGAACGCGAGGATCGACCCCGAAAGACTGATCGAGGTCAACACCCGTATCGTCGATCGGCCCAAGAGCATCGAGAACGTCAAGCGGGTCCTTGAGCATCTCTATAAAGGTCACCGGAAGGCGCTGATCGTCATGGCGACCGGCACGGGGAAGACTCGCGTGGCGATGGCGATCATCGACGCCCTCCTGCGGGAGAACCGTGCACAGAGGGTGCTCTTTCTCGCGGACCGGAAGGCTCTCCGCGACCAGGCGTGGAACAAGGGGTTCCTCGAGTTCTTCCCCCACGAGGCGAAAGACAAGATCCTGCACGGCAAGTTCAACCAGGAAAAGCGGCTCTACGTCTCCACGATCCAGACGTTTCAGGAGATATATACCCGGATGGATGAGAGCGGGCAGTACCTCATCTCGCCCGGAGAGTTCGACCTGATCATCTCCGATGAGGCGCACCGGAGTATCTACAACAAGTGGCGGGACGTCTTCACGTACCTGGACGCCGTGCAGATCGGGCTGACGGCGACCCCTGCCGAACTGGTCGACCGGGACACGTTCCGGTTCTTCCAGTGCGACGGAGCCATGCCGACTGCGCTCTACTCGTATGATGAGGCAGTGCGGGACGGTGTGCTGGTCGACTTCCGCAAGAGCATTCTTGGCGCACAGACGCACTTCCAGATCGAAGGACTCCGCCCCGCCGACCTGACGGAGAGCGAACGCAGCCGGCTGATCGAGCAGGGGATCGACCCTGACGATATCGACTTTGAGGGGACGGAACTGGAGAAGAAGGTCGCCGTCAAGGGCACGTCTGAGGCGATAGTCCGGGAGTTTATGGAGAACTGCCTGATGGACCTGGCCGGGACGCTTCCGGCAAAATCGATCTTCTTTGCTATCTCAAAGAAGCACGCCCGACGGCTGCACGAGGCGTTCGACGACCTGTATCCAGAGTACAGGGGCCGATTGGCGCGGATCATCGTCTCGGACGACCCCCGCGCCGACGCCCTCATCCACGACTTCGAGCACGAGTCTTTCCCCCGCGTGGCGATCTCGGTGGATATGCTCGATACCGGTATCGACGTGCCGGAGGTCTGCAACCTGGTCTTTGCAAAACCAGTCTTTTCGAAGATCAAGTTCTGGCAGATGCTCGGGCGCGGGACGCGGTCGGATTCGGCGTGTAAGCACCGGGAGTGGCTGCCGGACGGGCATAAAGAGTATTTCAAGGTCTTTGACTTCTGGAACAACTTCGAGTACTGGAACATGAACCCCGAGGGGGTGAAGAACGAGCCGACCGAGGCAATTACGAGCCGGATCTTCCTCCTGCGGCTGAAGCAGCTCGCGTGCCTCCTGGAGCAGGGCGATGGGGAGCGGGTGGCGGTGGTCCGGCAGCGGATCGAGGAGGATATCCGCTCCCTCCCGATGGACTCGGTGAGCGTCAGGGAACACGAGCGGGAGATCGCAAAGGCACTCTCCCCGAACCTCTGGGATAACGTGGGCGTGGACCCCCTGGAGTACCTGAAGAGCACGATCATGCCCCTCATGCGTTTCCAGACCGGTGTGAACCTGAACGTGGCGTCCTTCACGCTCAAGGCGGAACGGCTGGGGCTGGCGGTGCTGGAGGGGAACGAGAAGGAGATCGAGCGGCTGGCCCCGGAGATCGGGGGAATGGTCGACCACCTGCCCCGGACGCTCAACGTCGTGAGAGAGAAGGAGGAGCGGCTGGATGAGGTGCTCTCTCATGCGTTCTGGAAGGGCCTCTCGTTTGAGGACGCTGCCGGGCTCATCGAGGATGTCGCCCCGCTGATGCGGTACATGTCAAAGGAGGCGTATGAGCCGATTGTCATTGATATGGGGGACATCATCAAGGAGCGCACATTCTGGACGCTTGCCGAGGAGGCGCCCGAGTATGAGGTGGCGTTCCGGGAGACGGTCGAAAGGAGGGTCACGGACCTTGCCGACCACAGCCCGGCCATCCAGAAGATCCTCCGGGATGAGCCGATCAGCGAAGAGGACCTGCGCGGCCTCGAGGAGGCGCTCTCTGAGGCCGGGGTGAACGTCACCGATGAGATGCTGCAGGCCTCGCCGCGGCATCCGCATGGCACGCTGATTGAGTTTATCCGGTCCCTCTTCGGTCTCTACGAGGCGCCCGACCCGAGGAAGAAGATTGAGGAGGCGTTTCGGACCTACATGATCGAGAACAACAAGCGCTACTCCGCCGACCAACTCCACTTCAT
This sequence comes from Methanoculleus sp. UBA413, assembly GCF_002502935.1. NCBI lineage: Archaea > Methanobacteriati > Methanobacteriota > Methanomicrobia > Methanomicrobiales > Methanomicrobiaceae > Methanoculleus > Methanoculleus sp. UBA413. Next base: position 17,653 of record NZ_DAQR01000117.1, on the reverse strand, counting down.
CCGGACGATTCAGACCGTTTTTATGCGGAGGAAGCACATAGTTATGGACGATCTCTTCCTTGCCCCGTTCACGAACTTCGGGAGCACGGCACCGGTGCCGATGTTCGATGAGGATGATCTCGTGGCGTTTATCGGGATCTGCCAGGGGCTGGAGCGGGAGTTGTTTGCGGTGGAGGCGTGAGGTATAGTGAGATGGAAAGGGTTACCTGAAACGTGGGAGTCAAGGGCACTTGGCGAGGTTGCTGATATAACAATGGGGCAGTCTCCTCCTGGCTCCTCATATAATCAGATAAGTGATGGATGCCCGTTTTTACAGGGTAACGCAGAATTTGGAGTCGAATCGCCTACTCCGTCCTACTGGACTACAGAGCCACGAAAAATGGCACGAAAAGGGTCTGTCCTATTCTCGGTCAGAGCACCAATTGGTGCTGTAAATATTGCTAATACGGACTATTGCATAGGGAGAGGACTTTCCTCGGTTTCGTTACATCGTGGCGACAATAAATATCTTTACTACCTTCTACGGTACCTAAAACCGAGCATTGAACAAAAAGGGACAGGTTCTACCTTTAAATCTATAACAAAAACGACATTAGAAGATCTTGTTGTCCCTCTCCCCCCTCTCGACACCCAGCGCAAAATCGTCGCCATCCTCGATAAGGCAGAGGCAACGCAACGCCTGCGGGCAGAGGCGGATGCGCTGATGCAGAACCTGCTTCAGAGTGTTTTTGATGAGATGTTTGGCGACCCCATATCGAACCCTAAAGGGTGGCCAAGGGTGACATTAGAGGACTTATCTCTAGAAATTGTCGATTGCCCTCACTCGACACCTAAATACACTGAGGATTGTACTTTGTATCCTTGCATTAGGACTACTGAACTCAAAGACGGATTCATTGACTGGTCTGTCATGAAATACGTGGAAGATCAGGAATACAAAGAGCGGACAAAAAGACTCGTACCAAAAGAAGGTGATGTTATATATGGTCGGGAGGGTAGTTTCGGAGTCGCGGTGAGAGTCCCCAAAGGCGTAAATATTTGCTTAGGTCAGCGGACAATGCTTTTCAGGCCAAACTTAGAATTATGTGAAAGCGAGTTTCTTTGGGCCTTAATTAACTCCAAAGGACTTTATCAGCAAGCTTTGAAAAAAACGAGCGGTTCAACAGTTGGACACATCAATGTGAAAGATGTCAAACAGTTTGTGGGTTTTCGCCCACCGCTACAATTGCAAAAAACGTTTACGGACATCGTTAAAAAGATCGATGAAACGATGTCATATCAGAAATCGTCTGATAGATCAATCTCGGTTCTACTTGAATCAATAAACGCAAAAGCCTTCACCGGAGACCTAGTCGCATGAAACTCGCCCCCGAACTCAAATCCAAGATCGACACCCTCTGGGACCGCTTCTGGAGTGGCGGGATGTCAAACCCCCTCCAGTCCATCGAGCAGATGTCCTACCTCATCTTCATGAAGCGGCTTGAGGACATGGATGTCGTCGAGCAGAAACGTGCACGGCTGCGGGGGGTGCCGTATACCTCTGTCTTCGAGGACCACGAGGAGTGCCGGTGGTCGACCTGGAAGCACTACCCCGCCGAGCAGATGCTTGAGCATGTCCGGGACGTGGTCTTCCCCTTCATCAAGTCGCTCCACAACGGGGAGAAGACGCTCTTTGCCCGGCAGATGCAGGACGCCGTCTTCATCATCCCGAAACCCTCCCTCCTCCAGGAAGCGGTCGCCATCATCGACGATATGGACATCACCGCCCAGAACCGCGACACCCAGGGCGACATCTACGAATACCTCCTCTCCCAGCTCTCCACCGCCGGGAAGAACGGACAGTTCCGCACCCCCCGCCACATCATCAGGATGATCGTGGAACTGGTCGACCCCGATATCACTGACCGGATCTGCGACCCTGCGTGCGGCACGGCCGGCTTCCTTATCAACGCCTACGAGTATATCATCAGGAAGTACACAAGCCCCGACCTCCTAGAGATCGATAGCGAGGGCGAGTACCGCAACCTCATCGGCGACAACATCACCGACCAGAAACATTGGGAGAAACTCTGGAACGATACCTTCTACGGGTTCGACTTTGACTCCACGATGGCCCGGATATCGCTCATGAACCTGATGCTCCACGGCATCAAGGCCCCCCGCGTCGAACTCAAGGACACCCTCTCCAAACGCTACGATGAAGAGGAGCGCTATACCGTTGTCCTTGCCAACCCGCCCTTCAAGGGGAGCATCGACAAGAGCGACATCAACGATGCCCTGACCCTCAAGACGAAGAAGACCGAACTGCTCTTCGTCGAGCGGATGATCCAGCTCCTGACGATAGGCGGGAAATGCGGCGTTATCGTGCCCGACGGCGTGCTCTTTGGGAGTTCCAGGGCGCACAAGGGGCTCCGCCGGATGCTCCTCGAAGAGAGCCAGCTCGAAGGCATCGTCTCCATGCCCTCCGGCGTCTTCAAGCCCTACGCAGGCGTCTCGACCGCCGTTTTAATCTTCACGAAAGGCGGGAAGACTGAGAGGGTCTGGTTCTATGACATGGAGGCGGACGGCTACTCGCTCGATGACAAGAGGACCTTCATCGACGGCAGGGGCGACATCCCCGACATCATCGAGCAGTTCCGGAAGCGAAGGGAGGCAAACCCGACCGACCGGAAGGCGAAGTGCTTCTATGTGCCGGTTGAGGAGATCCGGGAGAACAACTACGACCTCTCGATCTCCCGCTATAAGGAGATAGAATACGAGGAGGTGGAGTACGAGCCGCCGGAGGTTATCATCGGGAAGATTGAGGACCTGGAGAGGGAGATCCTGGAGAATTTGAGTGAACTGAAGGCGCTGTTGGGGAGGGGGTAGGGGTTGTGCACCCCCTGCTACCATTCATCAAACCTGAAGCATATCAAGAATACTCCCTAGAAACCCGGAAAACCACGCGAGGAGTGCTAAAGCACCTGTTATCCCGCTCACTGCGATGAGGAGATAGAGCCCATTAATTGAGATGGTTTGGAGATTCTCGACATTTTCTTTAGTCTGTTCATCTTCGATATGCCTATCTGTAATATCGCTTAATACACCGGAGATAACTGAAAATACAAAAACAAAAAAAATTAAGACAACTGTCACTTGAAAACCAGCAAATATGATTCCAAGCAGTTTCTGCATGGAGATGAATGGCCGTTAAGACTCTTATAATCTCTTGGTGCGCCGTGAAAGTGTCTTTTATAATTCGGACTCAGTCAGGTCACCCATTTCTCGACGTAGGTCATCTTTTTCACAGGGCTCTCAATGCCTTTGCGATCGCGGTGGTCAGTGCTCATAGTCTGTGATGAACATCGGTGATCGTAAAAGCGTGGTTCACTCTTCAAGAAATACAAGTGATTCCTACTTCTATTTCAGCACTTCCGCTCTCATAATAGAGAACACTAACTATCCCTCTTTATATATACGCAGGTTAAATCAGGTTTATAAGTGGTGATAATGCCCATACCTGACTATGAATCAATTATGCTCCCTCTTCTCAAACACATAGCCGATGGTAAAGAGCATCAGATGGCAGAAGACAGAGATATTCTCGCAGACAGGGTTTTTCATCTAACCGAAGATGAAAGGCGAGTGCTACAACCAAGTGGAAGATCCAAAACGTATGATAATCGGTTTGGGTGGGCAAGGACATATCTCACGAAGGCCGGGCTTATCGAGGTTACTGGACGAGGAAGATACAAGATTACGCAGAGAGGACTCGACATTGTCAAGAGTGATCCACCTGCGATAAACAATGACTTCTTGATGCAATTCCCCGAGTTTAAAGAGTTTAAGATGGGTTCTCGTCAGAATAACAGCGGGGATAAGACTGTTAAAATTCCTCCTCAAACACCTGAAGAAGTGTTAGAAGCGGCGTATACTGAGTTACGGCAGCAACTGGCGCAGGATATTTTAAAGCGTGTGATGGATTGCGATCCTTCCTTTTTTGAGGGACTTGTCGTTGATTTGCTTGTCAAAATGGGGTATGGAGGCTCTCGTAAGGATGCTGGTGAAGCCATCGGTCGTATCGGAGATGGGGGCATCGATGGCAGGATTAAAGAGGATAGACTGGGTTTAGACACGATATACATCCAAGCGAAGAGGTGGGAAGGTTCTATCGGCAGACCGGTAGTGCAGGCTTTTGCAGGAAGTCTGGAGGGCCAGAGGGCGAAGAAGGGCATCCTTATCACGACATCGCAGTTTACCCAGGATGCGAAGGATTACGTGAATATAATCGAGAAGAAGATTGTCTTAATCGATGGCGAGCAATTAGCGCAATTTATGATCGATTATAATGTTGGCGTGACCGAAACAGCAAGTTATGAGATAAAGAAAATCGATTCGGATTATTTTGGGGATAGTGAGTAGACACGGAGGCATTCTTATGGATCTTACGCAGAGGGAGCGGCTACTTCTCATAGAGAAGAAGGACGAGATTCGGAAAGTGACCGAAGAAATTCTCGAATGTTATGAAGATCCAAATAGATGGGGTGAGATTGGTAAAAAACAGAATCATGTACTGTCATTGCTGAGTACGCTCGGTTCATTCTCGAAAGCAGATCGGGATTTAACCCCTCTAACTAAAATGGCAGTATACATTACCGGTGTTGGTGGTCTTAGCGGATATCAATTCGTGAGGATACATATAGAAACATTTTGTGCGGTTGCAAATTCTGTGCAGTTTGAATTCACCAAAGGGGGCATCAAACTACATATTCCTAAAATCGATTTAAGCATCTTTAAAAGTGAATTCCCGTAACGAGTCCATCAAATCATATCCCTCTCTGGTTTGACGGCCTCAGTTAAAAACTGAAAATCCTCAGAGCCCCGGCACCAGCTCCTCCACCCCCGTAATTCTCTGGACAATCCCGGCAACGATCTCCCTCTCTTCCGGTTGCATATTCGTGTAATACAATTTCGTATCGTTTGTCTCGACAATTTCAATGGCATCAGCAACCGGTTTCAGGAACCACTGAAATTCGGTGCCCTTGAGTCTGATTATCTCATCAACGACACTCTTTATCGCGGGTATCTCTCCCTCCCCGATGATCCATTTCAGGAAATCCACGGTGATCTTCTTCACCAGACCCGGTTCTAAACGGCCCGCTTGAGTATACGCAATGTCTATTAAGCGCAAGCCATTCGTCCGGTTCCCATCCCGCAGTTCCTCTCCTGCAAGAGCCAGGGAAAGATGCACAAACTGCAACAACTGCTCCGGATCTATAAACGGCCCCTCCACGTTCTCGATCGCTACCAGTGCTTCATTTCGCTTCCGGGTTGCGATATACGAGGCGATCGCGATCATCCGGTTTTCACCCTCTGCGACTCCCGATGGTTCCCGGCATACCATATCGAGAACCGCCGCCCGCTCGTCCGGGCTGTACCAGTCTCTCACGAACTCGATGAACCTGAATACGCGATCCCTTCCGGGTGATCTCCGCATCGCCCGCCACAGCCCCAAGAGGCGCTCCCGGGCCTCATACGATGTCCTTCTCCCCATCGGGTGAGAGATGACGTATCCGTCCCTCTCCAGCCTCCTGAGCTGTGCGTTCACTGTTGCGGGGTCCAGCCGGGACCGTTCTGCGATCTCCTTTGGTGTAAGGGGGGTTTCTGCGCTGAGGACCGTATCGAAGATAAGCCTTCGCTGTCCCGTAAGCCTCTGAAACACCTCCTGGTAATACGGCGTCTGCTCGTCCATCATCTCAAAAAAGATCTTCCCCGCATCATCGATCCCGCCCCTCGAGATAGTCTCATACAGCAGGATAACCAGTCGCGGGTTGCCGCCGATGAGATGGAAGAGCGCCTCGATTGTTGGTTCGTAATCCTGGAAGTTCTCGATGAAAGCGGTATTGCCGTCGACCTGCGCAACTCTCTTCATCAACTCTTTGACTTCAGCGAGTTTGAGTTCCTGGAGATGAAAGATCCGGAAGAAATTGTAAAAGGGCTCATCATGGTCTGATACGCCGGGGAAGACCGACGGTGCTGAAGCAACTACTGAAAAGGCGTTTGTCTGCTGGAATATCGATCTCAGTGCCTGGATCTCGCGTTTGTCCATCTGGTTGAAGAGTTCGTGCAGATTCTCAACGAATATTGCAATCTGTTTCCCCTCAGTCGATGCAATCTCCTTGAGCATATCAACTGCAACGTCACGGACCAACCGGTCTTCTTCGAGCGCAATTACATCCGCGACGCCGATCCCCAGCTCTTCCAGTACCCTCAAGAAGAAGTCAGACGCCCTGAATATCGAATACTCCTCCTCCGCAAGTTTTACGGGGATTATCCTCTCAGCGAGGTCATCGCGTATCCTCTGGTAGAGCAGGGTCATCAGGTGAGATTTTCCGATGCCACGGGGTCCGACAAGAAGGAAAAAGCGCGGAGTTCCGCTCCCGGACGCCTGATCGATCTCTTCAAGCAGGCTTTCTGCGAGTTTCTGGCGGCCTACGAGAAGATACTGGAGCGTTTCCCGATCCAGGGTCGCGGGAGAGTATCGACAGAGGGTTACACTACTCGACGCTGGCATAATATATCCTCCACCAGTCCCGGAGCATCTTTGAATAAAATTTCAACTCGCCGGGAATCTCCGAGGTGACATAAAAATCGTGATTCAACTGTGCCAGCAGTCCTCGAAACGCATCTTCATCCCCTGACCCGTAGTTGCGTCTGAAGATGTCATACGCAATACTCATGGGCAGGGACTCTGCGACACTCACCTTCCCAAGGATTGCGCGTGCAGCCTTTGCTTCCTGCTCGGAGTATAAAATCCGGAGACGCCGCGAATAATGCTCAAAGTAATGGCGTCCCTCGCTGCCGAGGATCCTTCGATTGTACACCCTCTCTACCAGCGCCGGGGAGGGCACTCCCCCGGAGATATCCACCTCCTCCTTTAAGCCGGAGAGCAGGATCATGATGAAGTAGGGAATGTAGGGATCACCAACAGAGTCGAGAACGGCTCTGCCGATCTCCGGTGAATACTCCCACCCTTCCCCGCGGAAGACGTGTTCGATGACCGATAGTGCGACATCTTCTTCGAATCCTCCGATGTTGACCCTCCGGAAGTCGTTTATGACCGCGATTCCACCGACGTTGTAGACGACATGGTCGATGCTGACCGAGCCTCCAACGATGAATCTCACCCTGGGCGATACCTGCCGCAGCCGCCGGAACCAGTGCAGGAACTTCCTTGCATCGTCATCCTCCATATTCTGTATTGCAACCGGAAACTCGTCCAGGATAACACATACCGGCCCAGTGATCTCTCCGATAATCTCATCTATCTTCTTCGCCTTCTCATACCAGTCATCGGCGAGCTCCGCTCTCAGGTGACTCCGGAGTTTGGCCCTGAAGGCCGGGGTCTCAATCTCATCGATGTTTTCCTGCACCCGGGCAAACACCTTCCCAAGAGCGGAGAAGATCCTGGTTTTATGGCTCGCACCCTCACACTCGATGAGTGCCGTAACGAGATCCGTGATGAACTCTCCCGGTGAAGTGACGTTCTCAACCTCAAGGAATACACACGGGTGTTGCCTGCTCTGCAGCCTTTTTTCGATGTTTAGCATGATCGAAGTTTTACCGAACCGCCGTGGGGCGACAAGCATGACATGATCCTTTTCGATGGTACTCAGGATGAATGCGGTCTCGCGCTCGCGGTCGATGAAGTCGTCTCCGGTTGCAGGGCTTCCGACGGGTAACAAGTCAATCACCTAACGTTATTGTTACATATCATTTTTGTTATATAACTAACTTATGTTTGGCGTTGCCGGTGGGCAGGGGTAAAGTGTGATCTCAAACATCCTGGCACCTCATCGGTGCCATTACGTATCATGACATCCAGGTAAAAAACCGAAGAATCGAGAAAATAACGGCGCGCGAAATCTTTCCAAAAACGATTGGACCGAGCGGGATTTGAACCCGCGGCCTCTACCATGCCCGGACGGACATCCTGTAGGCCGCTGATCGAATAAATCCACGGGATCTGTTGCTAGGATGCACCGGGAGATCCATGCGAGGGATAAGTCATCAAAACTCTGGAGAAGAAGGGGTTTGGTGACCGGATGAGGTTATCCTCTACCGACCGCTACGTAAATTGCTGAAGATCGTGATGGTGGAATTGGGAGTCCATCCCCCCTGAGTCCCTCAATGTGGAGCTCGATTGCCTCGTGCATCCGCTCCTCTGCTTCCTCACGGGTCGCTCCGGTCGCCACGCATCCCGGAAGGTCCGGGGAGTATGCCGAGTAGTTGCCGTCGGTCTGCTCGACGATGACAAGGAATCGATACATCATATTTCTCCTCATGTTAGTCCAGCTTGTCGAGTCAAAAACGATCCTATCCCCTATGGTGTCACCCGCACGGATACCCTTTATACCACATCGGGTAATGTATATCATGAGCGGGGTGCAATATGGCGAGAAGCCTGAATTACCGTATCCTCCTCCGGAGAGAGCCGGAAGGCGGGTATACCGTCACTGTGCCGACGCTTCCCGGCTGCGTCACCTTCGGGGAGACCGTCGATGAGGCAATAGCGATGGCACGGGAGGCCATTGAACTCTACATCGAAGACCTCCAGGAGAAGGGCGAGGAGATCCCCACCGAGGAAGGACTTCTGGAATACACCCTCACCGTCGAAGCCCATGCCTAAACTTCCGGCACTCACGCCCCAGAAAGTCATCAACATTTTGGAAAAGAAGGGGTTTGTGCTGAGCCGGGTGAAGGGGAGCCATCACCTCTTCTATCACCCTGAGACAAAATGCCGGGTTGTCGTCCCGGTGCATGGGCGGGACCTCCCGACCGGCACGCTCCTAGAAATTCTCAAGCAAGCCGGGGTTGGGCAGGAGGAGATTGAAGATTTTTATAAATGTAGGATCCACTCGCCAGCGAAGCAAACCAGTTCCCGTAACTACCCCAGGCATTTGTGGATGTTATAATTTCTGGTAGTACTGGCGAATCTTCTCTGCCATCAGCTGCCGCCGCGCCTGAAGGAATTCATCGTAATCCCCGATCTCCATATTCTCGATCCCTTCCGGAATACAGTGTGCCAAGAAGTTATTTTTCATCTCCTCTAGGCTAGTAATTCCTCCATACAGCAGGTGCCCCTCTAAAGACTGTTCCAGCAGCGCAGTGAAATAGTCTGAAGGCGCCCGGTCGCCGATGGCGATGTTGATCTCGCTTTGCATCATCACGTAGTTGGCAATCTGGTTATACCTCCCTCTCGAGAGGCCAAACCCCTTCAGGTAATTCTTTGGAAAGAGATGGTGTACGTCGCCACGGTGCGTGATGAGGTCACGGACAGTGATGTCCCTTGATAAAAATCCTTTATCATTGCCATGTACCTGTGCAGCAAGGTAGACGTTGAAGTAGGGGCTGCTTGCAACAGATGTATTCATCGCCTGAGGCAGCCCGGAATTCCAGAATGCATCGGACAACTCAGCTTCCTCGATCTCGGCAAGAAGTTTCATCGCGCCGTGTTCGTTGATCTGCCGGATATCAAAGTTCATTGCGCTTTCAGGAGAAGCCGAATAACGCCCGGTAAGGATTGACATGACAAACCACCTTCGAACACAATGCTCGATAACCTCCGGCTTCTCCTGCTGGTTCCGCATTGTTAAGTAAACGGCATATGCAAAATTCAACGCATTCTGCGATCGGATCATGGATTTATCAATGAACCCTGACGACCGAATGATCATTAAAAACCGTTTAAAGTTTGTCTCGCTCATGAAGTTGAGAATCCCTTTATCGAGCATCTCAAACGATTGCTCGACAATTGCCTCCTCATACTCCCGCGTTTCGAAGTTTCTCCCCGAAAGAAGGGCTACCAGGTCTTCTAACTTGCCACGTTTGAATTCCGACGTGAAGGCCACCCGGAGCATGTCGGTGTAGGATGGATCGTACAGGTCATCGTTTTCGTGTTGAAGCCAGCCCATTTTGCCAAAATAGGTTGTAGCAGCGAATTCTTTATCTTCCTGCTGAATCTGCTCATAAAAATCCGGAGCGACCGCAAGGTGACAGAAGTAGTCAATGCATTTTCGGAGAAGGTTGCCGCCATGCGTTTCATCGGCCGCGATCTTCGACATAACAAAGTCTGCCTGGCTTAGAACAGTCCCTTTCGAGTTAATGCGGATAAAGATCTCGGTAACGGTCTCGATATCCAGATCAGAGTTTAACTCGATAAGCCCGATATGGTTGTTTACGATGCCCTGTAAAAGACTCACACTTTCATAAATCTCATCCTGGTCGGCTCCGGGGTTTTCGGCACAGTAGTCTCTCACAAACTGTAACATCCTGAAATTAGGCGAGAGGACGCCCGAGATATCGGCAAGCCACTGCTTGTCTTTCTTTATGGCCGGGTTGCTGACCTCAAATCGTCGTTCAAGGGGGTTGAAGGCGATGACGATATTTACTCTCTTATACTCCTTGGTGACCACCCTCTGCCCGAGGAGTGCCGCCATCAGGGCTGTGACTCGCTGTTGTCCGTCAATCAGGATCCTTTTTCCATCCGATACTCTACCATCCTTTAAGCGGACATTTGGGTTTCTCCATGCAATCAGATAGCCGACCGGATATCCCGCATACAGTGAATCAATGAAATCACGTACCTGGGTCGTTGACCAGACAAAGGGCCGCTGAATCTCTGGGATAGCAATCTCGTTTGATTTCACCCATGTCAGGAGTGTCTGGATTGGATGTTGATTTACGGAGTATCTTTGAATTGTCATATTCTCCTCTTTCTGTAGCGTTGAGAGACTTTGAGACGAATATCAGCGATTTAATGGTGCCAGAGGGTATTTCATCTGTTAACAAGACTCTTTACAGTGCATCGGAACAATTTACTCTCGCTCAACACGGTTAATATATCATTCGATTTCGATAACTCCAATAGAGTCAGATTGCTGCTTTGAAAGTGATCTATTGAGGTGAAGTCGGTCAACCCTGATTGGATAATCATCTTTCGGCATCTTCTGGTGGAAACCCCGCAAAGATCAGAGTTTTTCTCAACTGACGCCCCTGGAGGCAAGGCTCGCAATAGTGTTTATGACGGGCTCCTCCACCTGGGGCATATAACGACGTTCCTCATGCACGTGTGGCGGAGAGCACGCGGAGGCAGTGCGGACCGGGGACCACTGTCCCGGCCCTGGCGACTCTTACAGCATTACAGCAGGTTTTCAGCAGATTTCCAGCAGGTGCTGTAAGGATCGCTCTCCCCGAGATGGCGCTGAATCAGGGAATACTAGTGCATCGTGTCACGTTATTTTGAAGATTTCGATGCACGAGGTGGAATGCCAATTGCCACATATGAAGACGGGGAGCCCGCTACAACCTCACGCGAAGTCGCGAAGATCGCGAAGGTGACGTCGGATTTTTGGGTTTAAGATGACAAAGAGCACTAGTACAGAGAGACACACACAGTTCGACCGGTTCCCCGGTCTCCGGGGGTGTGCGTGTGTGAATCCCGGAATGCTGCAATCACAACCTGTATACCGCAGGATAGGCCCCCGAATTGAAATTCACTGGATTTAATCCGGCAGTTTGATTATAACGGGCTCCGTAAACCGCTGAAAACTGCTGAAAACAGAGGAGGATTGCAGGAAGCACGTTCGGGGGGAACCGTGCCCCTGCCCAGGGTGCTTATATCCAGACTGTCAGCCTTCAGTGGCCGAGTTCCAAAACCTGAATAACTGCGTTGGCAACCTCAACTAATCCCGAGGATCCCTTAGCCAGAAACGTTATCCCCAGTAATCAATCGCCAACAAAAATCTCTCAGAACAGCAAACATGGACCGAGCGGGATTTGAACCCGCGGCCTCTTCCATGCCAAGGAAGCGATCTCCCCCTGATCTATCGGCCCCTGTTACCCTATACTGTTGATCGTGATCCCATAAAAAGGATTGCTGCCGGCCGCTCCCCTATCCCTCGCGAGCAAGGCTCGAAAGCCGGGAGAGCACCCGCTCCCGCGCATCATCCATGTTCGGGCGCGCCACAATGGCGCCCTGCCTGACATGTGGCGAGAGGAGCGCCGTCGCACCCTCAGGCGCCGGAGCGGTGAGGGGGAGCGTGACGCGCCCGCCCCCGGCC
>NZ_DAQR01000117.1:4520-5262 GCF_002502935.1 Methanoculleus sp. UBA413 | reverse complement strand
ATGCCGAAGGCGTCGGCGACGTCGCGGTAGGCGACGACATCCTCGCGCGAAAGCCCGCCCGAGAGGAAGATCTTCACGTCCGAATAGCCGTGGACATCGAGCTCCCAGCGCACCTCCTCGATGATCGCCCGCATATCCCCCCGCCGGGACCGCGGTGTGTCCAGCCTGACCGCCGTCGCCCCACACTCCGCCGCCCTGACCGCCTCCACCTTCTCGTCGGAGAGGGTGTCGCAGAGCATGATCCGCGGCACCTCCGGGCCCGCCTCCCGCGCAAACGCCCGCCAGGCATCCTCCGGCTGCGGGTAGCACATCACAAACGCATGCGGCATCGTCCCCGCGAGCGGGATCCCCTCAGGCGCACAGGTGTTGCTCGCAGCATCCACCCCACCGATCCAGGCCGCCCGCTCGATCATCGCGGCGATCGCCGGGTGCTGGCGGCGCGACCCGAAGGAGAAGACCGGCCGGTCCCGGGCGGCGAGCCGGATATGCGCCGCCGCCGACGCCACTCCCGAGGCGTGACAGAGGAACCCGAGGATGGCGGTCTCGTAGACCGCAAAATCCCGGTAGCGCCCCGATATCCTGAGGACCGGCTCGTTTCTGGAGAAGACCGAGCCCTCCGGCATCGCATCCACATCCACCGGGAGCCCCTCAAGCAGTCGAATGACATCATCAAGGCCGCAGAAGACCCCCCAGGGGTCCGGGAGCGCCGCAGCCGTGACCTCCATCGTGACATGAGGATTGA
>NZ_DAQR01000117.1:0-4261 GCF_002502935.1 Methanoculleus sp. UBA413 | reverse complement strand
CGGATAGCGTCCTCGCCGACGATCTGAAACCTGCCCATGACCGTTCCGGTTGTCGCCGGAGAGGTATATCTCTATGGGACCGGCCCAACAGATGGGATTTTCTGGCTGGACGTCTACCTTGTAGCAGGATGTCACACGGACGAGCGTATGCCGCTATATTGAATTCTCTGCACCGTCGGGCGGGGTGCTGCTAGTGCTCGGGATCATCGGGGGCACAAGCCTCCTCTTCGCCGACCTGCCGCCGCTTGCAAAGACGACCGTCGCGACGCCGTTCGGGAAGGCTGAGGTCCACGCGGGAGCCTTCGCGCTCCTCCTGCGCCACCAGCACAACCTCCCCCCGCACCGCATCAACTACCGGGCATGCCTCGCCGCGCTCGCCATACTCGGGGTGGATACGATCGTCGCGTTCGGCTCAGCCGGCTCCCTGAAGCCCGAGATCCCGCCGGGCTCGATCGTCATCCCAAACGACTACCTCAGCGTCACCGACATCCCATCAGTCCACGAATGCACCATCGACCATATCAGGCCCGAACTTGACGCAGACCTGGTCCGCACCCTCGGGGAACTGGTGCCTGAGGCCCGGATGGGCGGGGTCTACGCCCAGACCAGGGGGCCGCGGATCGAGACGGTCGCCGAGGTCAAGGCACTTGCGCGGGCCGCCGACGTCGTCGGCATGACGGTCGCAAGCGAGGCGACGCTCGCCCGGGAACTCGGGATGCGGTTCGCCGCCATCTGCACCGTGGACAACTACGCAAACGGTCTCGGGGAGGAGACCCTGACCTACGAGCACATCCTTGAGACCTCCCGGGCAAACTGCCGGAGGACCGAGAAGATACTGACAACGATTGTGGAGCGACTGGCATGAACGACATCTTTACTGCCCGGGGATCGGTGTTGATCGCCGGGGTCACCGTCAATGGATCAACCGTGGATATCGCGATCGATGAGGAGGGCATGATCGCAGGCATAGGGAAGGATGCCCGGAAAACCATCGACGCCGACATCATCATCGACGGCTCGGACCGGGTCGCCATCCCGGGCCTGGTCAACACCCACACCCACGCCGCGATGACCCTGCTCCGGGGGTATGCCGACGACATGCCGCTCGCAGAGTGGCTTTCCGAGAAGATCTGGCCGCTTGAGGCCCATCTCTCCGGCGACGATGTCTATTGGGGGACGAAACTAGCGTGCCTTGAGATGATCAAAAGCGGCACCGTCGCGTTCAACGACATGTACTTCTTCATGGAGCGGGCGGCGGACGCCGTCGACGAGATGGGCCTCCGGGCGACCCTCGCCTACGGGTTCATCGACCTCGGGATGGAGGAGAAGCGGGAGGCCGAGATCAAGGCGACAGAAGCCCTTGTCGCCCACGTGAAAGCGCGGAAAAACCCCCGCATCCAGGCAGCCGTCGGCCCCCACTCGGTCTACACGGTCTCCCCCGAAGGCCTCTCCTGGTGCGCTAACTTCGCGGAGGAGCAGGAGATCGGGATCCACATCCATCTCTCCGAGACCGAGAAAGAGGTCACCGACTGCGTCGCAGAGTTCGGCAAACGCCCAGCGGTCCACCTCGACGAGTGCGGGTGCCTCACCCCCCGGACGGTCGCGGCGCACTGCTGCTGGCTCGACGAGGCAGAGTGCCGGCTCCTCGGCAAGCGGGGCGTCCACGCCTCCCACAACCCGGCAAGCAACATGAAACTCGCCGTCAACCGGGCCATGCCCTACCACTGGCTGAAAACTTCCGGGGCGAACGTCTGCCTCGGGACCGACGGCTGCGCCTCAAACAACAGCCTCGACCTTATGGAGGAGATGAAGTTCGCCGCCCTCCTGCAGAAGTTCGCCTGGAACTCCCAGACCCTGCTCCCCGCGGGCGAGGCGGTCGCGATGGCGACGAGCGCGGGCGCCCGGGCGCTCGGGACCGGTCCCGGGACCCTGACTGCGGGCGCGCCTGCCGATATCGTCCTCCTCGACGCCAGGGCGGTCTGCAACACCCCCCTCCACAACTCCGACTCAAACACCGTCTACGCCTGCAACGGCGGCGCGGTCATGACCGTCCTCTGCCAGGGCAGGGTCCTGATGCACGAGCGGACGGTGCCGGGCGAGGAGGAGATCGTCCGGGGAGCCGCTGCGGCGGCGCAGGCGCTGGTCGGGCGGGCCCGGGAAGCCTGAACTCCCTCTTTTTCTCCTACACCGTTTCGTTCACGGCCGTTATAGTGAGATCAAACCGCTCTTCAGTCCCGGTCAGGTTCTCCCAGGGCCGCCGGTAGACGGCCGAGAACGTAAACACCCCGGACGTTTCAGGCACGAGCGTCCAGGTGTGGGTCCCGCCGGTACCGAGCATCCCCTCTGTGGTCGCGTTCTGCACGTAGCGGTCTTTAGTGATGGTGAGTCCCGGCGATACCGTGGCATTCCAGGAGTAGCCGGTGGTCGGGTTCTCGGCAAGGTTGACGACAACCTCGCTCTTCACCGGGACGGTGACGTTCTGGCCGTTCTGCTCCATGCCGAAGGTATACTGAGTTGCGTTCCCGGCGGTGAAGAGGTAGATATCCCAGTCTCCCGACCGGTTATCCATCCAGACGACCCGGCTGCCGGAGACCCGCGGGAGGAACTGGAGTGCGTCATCATCGGTGACCTGCAGGGTCTTCCCGGCGGCAAGGTCGAGCAGGTAGATGTCATCGGCATCCTGGCCCGTAGCATTCTGCCAGACGACCAGGTCCCCCGCGATGTCAGGGTAGACAGCCATTCCCGGCGGCCTGCCCCAAACCCGCTCCTCCTCGCCGGTGGTGAGGTTATGGACGACGAGCGATGCCGACCCGTCCCGGATCTCAGACCAGACGACCCGGTCGCCGGAGACCGCCGGGAAGCCCTGCAGTGCGGTGTCGTTCGCGAGCGCTACCGGCTCTGCAGCATCCCGGACGGCAAAGACGGTGTAGTTCCCGCCGCTCTCGTCCGCCCAGACGATCGTCCCGCCGGAAACGTCAGGAGAGACGATCAGGGGATTCCCCTGCACCGGGCCGGAGGAGACCCGCACCACTGCCCGGGTCGTCAGGTTCATGGCGTAGATGCCGCCCGCAACCCCGGCCCGGTTGTCGAGCCAGACGACCGTATCGCCATCGATCGCCGGCACGACCTGGCCGCCGGGGGCGTCCGTGATCCGGGTCTCATTCCCGGTCGCCGTATCATACAGCCAGATATCCGGGGCCCCCGACCGGTTATCCTGCCAGACGATACGGTTCCCTGAGATGTCCGGCCAGAGCGCGACGGCCGTCCCGTTGGTGATCCGGGTCTCCGTAGCCCCCACAATATCATAGAGGTAGATATCAGCGCCGCCGTCCCGCCCGTCGACCCATACGATCCGGTCGCCACCGATGGCGGGGGCGATCTGGTCACTCCGGTCAGTCGTCACCTGCACCGGCGCCCCGCTCACGCCCACCGTGAGCGTGAGGATGAGGATGCATACAAGAAGGAACACGTGTTTCATTCTTCTTCCCCGGGGGGGAAGAAGAGTCCAATAGTATAAAAATAGATTTATCAAAATACTCCCATACCAATCCCCACCACCGGGACCGGTCGTGGCGCAGACCCACGCTTCCCAGACCAAAAAAGGTTACGCGGTCTCGATCTTTGACTCGGTCTCGAGGCCGAGTTCCTCGATGGCCATCTCGCGCATCTTGAACTTCATGATCTTACCTGAGACCGTCATCGGGAACTCATCGACGAACTTCACGTACCGCGGGATCTTGAAATGCGCAATCTGGCCGCGGCAGAACTCCTTCACCGCCGCTTCGGTCAGTTCTGCTCCATTCTCGGTCTTGATCCAGGCCATCAGTTCCTCGCCGTACTTCTTGTCAGGCACGCCGATGACGTAGGCGTCAGCGATCTTTGGGTGGTTGTGGAGGAACTCCTCGATCTCACGCGGGTAGATGTTCTCACCGCCGCGGATCACCATATCTTTCAGGCGCCCGACGATCTTGACGTAATCCTCCTCGTCCATCACCCCGAGGTCACCGGTATGGTTCCAGCCGTTCTCGTCGATCGTCGCCCGGGTGGCGTTCGGGTTGTTGTAGTAGCACCGCATCACGCAGTAGCCGCGGGCGCAGATCTCGCCAGTCTCACCGCGGGGGACGATCCGCTTCGTGTTCGGGTCGACGATCTTGATCTCGGTGTGGGGGAACGGCCTCCCGACGGTGGAGACACGCAGCTCCAGCGGATCGTCGATTGTCGTCATAGTGACGCCGGGAGAGGTCTCCGTCTGCCCGTAGAC
>NZ_DAQR01000010.1:0-11966 GCF_002502935.1 Methanoculleus sp. UBA413 | reverse complement strand
GTCCACTGCCCGGGGCGAGCCCGAGGAAATCCACCCCGCCGGGGCGGGGACGAGCACCTGGACCCGAACAGGGGGTCAACAGAGTCTGATAATTCGGAATCGGTGTACTAGGTGCAGGAGTCCATTCAGGCCGGCGCAACCGGCGGAGTTACCAGCGCGTGGGCGATGCTCTCGGCCCAGGCCTCGATATTGTTCCAGTCCCGGAAGTCGCCCTCTGGAAGGATAGCGCGTGCGGCCGGGAGTTTTCGGAGCGTCCTGTGCATAAACCCCAGTTTGCCCGGGTCCAGTGCACCGAAGAAGACCCGGTGGCCCCTGGGGTGGATGGCCTCCAGGAAACCGCTGATCTCTTCCGGTTCCAGTTTTGGATCGTCTATCGAGGCGATCTCGGGCCCGAGTTCAAGCGGGCCGCTACTGAACAGCCAGACCGGCATGCCGGTCAGGGCGGTGCGGTTCCGCCGCACAAATTCCACCGCCTCCTTCATCCAGTGTCCCATATACACAGCGCTCCCGATCACGACGGCATCGTAATCTCCGGGATCCGGGGCCGCGTCAACGCTCCGGGCCTCCGCCTGCACCCCACGCTGCCGGAGCTTCTCCGCGATGAATTCGGCAATACCCTTCGTGGACCCGTATCTGCTCGCATAGAGAACGATAACCCTCATCTGCACTCAAACCCCCCATGGTCACGAGGGACACCAGACCCCCTCACCTCATAAGAGTAACCCCCGGAGCAGATCCTGACCCTCGTGCCGCGGGGAGGTCTCGGACAACCACGTTCAGATCACCAGCGTCACCACGCCGATCCCGAGGAGAAACACCCCGATGACGAGCCTGAGCGCTCTCCGATGCCCAAGCCGCCAGGTGTCGACCCGCTCCGGTGGAATGCCAAGACCGATACCGGCGGTGATGGCAAGGAGCGGCAGGATGAACATCAGGTTGTAGGCGAGGAGGTAGAGGATACCCTCCGCAACGGTCGCGTGCTCAGAGAGGATGGCAAGGACCGCAAGGTAAACCCCGCCGGTGCAGGGGAGCTCGAAGATCCCGGCGAGGACGCCGAACAGGCATGCGGCTGGCACGCTCGCCTTCTGCATCAGGGGAGCGAGGTATTGCTTTCCCCGCCCGGGGATCCCAGGCCTGATCGGGAGGTCCGGGGCAAGGGCGGAGGCGACCTGCAGGATCCCCACAGCGATGGCGATGCACCCCGCGGCGGTCGAGAAGAGCGCCACGACCTCAAACGACTGGACTGCCGCAAACAGCCCGAACCCCGCGAGGAAGTAGACCGCAAAGACCGCCAGCGAATACGCAACCCCGGTGGCGAAGACCCGGCCCCGCGTGCCGGCGCCGAGGACGCCGACCAGCAGGAAGACCAGCACCGTGAAGGCGCAGGGGTTGATACCGTCAAGGAGACCGGCGGAGAGCACCAGGGGGAGGGTGAGCACCACGGTGGAGGTGTGCCGGGCAGCGTCCTTCCACCGCTCCTCGTAGGCGGCGGAGGGAATGAGGCCGTGTTCGAGGGCGACGACCACGTCTTCGAGGTTTTCTCGGATCTCCTCTTCCCCGGTGAGCACGACGGTATCCCCGGCAAAGATCACCGGGATAGAGGGTTTTGAGGAGCCGTAGGCTGCATCGAAGGCGGAATAGAGCTGGTATACGTCGCCGCCGGAGGCGGTGTCGTGGTACGCGAACCGAACCCCCTGGTAGGCGGCGGCGATATCCCGGACGACGGGCATGACCTGGACGCATGACGAACAGCGGGAGCTGTAGAAGACGGTCACCTGGTGGTCTGCGTCGGGGGGAACGGCTACGGTATCCATCCCCTGGACGGCTGCACCGCAAAGTAGGGCCAGTATGATGCCGATAACTGCCAGGCGACGAGAGCATTGCATGATCTTCCCGGAGGAATTCCGGTTCCCGCTCTCCTGAGACCACACTATGGCTTAATGGTATGCAGGTGAGTCTGCCGGATCCTGTGTGCCCTGCAGGGGAAGATGCTCGCAAGGATAACCCGGAACCGCCCTTCACGAGCCGAAAAGAGCGATGATATCAGGTCTGGATGGTCTCATGCGAGCACTTCATGGCGCCGCTGGCACCGGGCCCGCAACTCGTCCCACTCATCGGGATGCTCTGCAGCCCATGCAAGGATTGCCCGGGCCACTCGGGCCCGCGACTCCGGGTCGCCCCGGTAGTCGACCAGGATACAGTCAACAACCACCCCTACCTCTTCCTCTGGCTTCTCGCCACGTTCTGCCATACGACACCTCCCGGATACGTCCCCGGGCGCTCACACTGACTGAGAGATCTGATACCATATAATCCTGTTCATCACCGGGCGCGGGCACCTGAAAAACCCGGATCTGCCTGAAAGATGATGACGGAGGTTGGGGAGTGGTCGGCAGCGGGTGCCCTGTTCCTGACCACCTCGCCCCCGATACCGCCGCAGGGGTTATCGTTCCCCCGGGAGAACAGGTACGGCAACAACCATGAGACTCGGCGTGCTCTTCTCCGGCGGGAAGGACTCCCTCTTCGCCTGCTGGAAGGCAATGCAGCATGAGGAGGTGGCCTGCCTGATCACGGTCGTCTCCCGAAACCCCGAGAGTTACATGTTCCATACCCCGAACATCCACCTCGCCGGACTGCAGGCTGAGGCGGCGGGGCTCCCCCTCGTGGAGGTGGAGACGGCCGGCGAGAAAGAGGCGGAACTTCTGGACCTGAAGCGTGCCCTCCTTGAGGCCAGGGACCGGTTCGGGATCGAGGGGGTCGTCACGGGGGCGATCCTCTCGGTCTACCAGGCGACACGGGTCCAGAGGCTCTGCCATGAGCTGGATCTCTGGTGCTTCAACCCCCTCTGGCACACGGACCAGGAGGCCTACATGGAAGAACTCATCGGTGCCGGATTCCGGGTCATCATCGCGGGCGTCTTCTCCTGCCCTTTCGATGCATCCTGGCTCGGGAGGGAGATCGACCACTGCACCCTCGACGAACTCAGAAAAGCCACCCAAAAATACCAGATAACCCTCACCGGCGAAGGGGGGGAGTTTGAGACCTTTGTCATCGACGCCCCCTTCTTCTCCCGGCGGATCGCGATCGAGGAGGCATCACGGGTCTACCGGAACTACAACGGCGTTCTCCGGATCGAGCGGGCGGGGCTGGTGGAGAAATGATCCTGGTTATCGACCTCTGCTACCGGGAAGGCTCGCTCTCCCGGGACGAGTTTGTCGGGCCGGTTGCACGGATTCTCCGGGAAGCGGGAGCGTCGCCCGTCGTCCGCCACTACACCACCGTCGGCGCACCTGACCTTGAGGCCGCTGACGGGGCGGTCCTCTGCGGGACGGCACTGAAAGACAGGGGTTTTGCGGAGCACCCCGGGCGGTTCAGGTGGCTTTCGGCGTTTGAGCGCCCGGTGCTCGGCATCTCCTCCGGCATGCTGGCCCTCGCGGCGGCCTTCGGCGGCGGCATTGAGCCGTGTCCCGGGATCGGTATGACCGACGTCCGGGTGGTCGCGCCTGACCCCCTTCTCGCCGGGAAGGAGACCTTTGCGGCGTACGAACTCCACGAATGCACCGTGCAGATCCCGGACCGGTTCATACCGCTCGCCGTCTCGGACCGGTGCGTCCAGGCGATCCGGCACCGCTCGCTCCCCCTCTACGGTCTCCTCTTCCACCCTGAGGTCAGGAACGAGTGGATCATCGAGCGGTTCCTCAGGCTGGTGGAGTCGGCCTGAGCGTGGGGCAACCAGTTACACTTATTACTGGTTCCTCCGTTAATGGGGGCAGAGGCGCTCCGGATGCTCTCCGGGTGCACCTCCACGAGGATGAAGCCGAAGTTCTATTGTCTCCATAACTCCGCCGGCGGGGGTGTGAGGGGTTGAGCGACCCGCTCAGGCTGCTCGTCATCACCCAAAGCCCGGGCGACGCCCGCATGATCAGGGAGGTGCTCCGGGAGGCCGGGCTCCCGTCCGAGGTGGTCTGGCGCAGTCGGTCTCGCGATGCGCTTGACGCCCTCCAGGGAGAGCCATTCGACCTTCTCCTGCTCGACCCCGACCCCGAGGTGGTGGCGCAGGCAGGCGAGAGAGCCCCCGGAACCCCAATCGTCCTCCTCGTCTCGCGGGACGATATGGAGACGGCGGTCAGGGCACTGGGGCGCGGGGCAGATGACCACCTGGTCAGGGAGGATATCACCCCCGAACTCCTGGTCTGCACCGTCCGGCACGCCCTCACGCTGAAACGCATGAAGACGGCGCTCGAAAGAATGGGGGGAATGTGGCGCGAGATCGTCGGGAACCTGCACGAGGGGGTCATGGTGGCCGACCGTGAAGGCACCACGCTCTTTGCCAGCGCCAGGATGGCAGAGATCCTCGGCTATGCCGCAGAAGAGATGCTAAAGGCCCCCTTCCTCTCTTTTGTCGACCCGGAGGACGCCCCCAGGGCGGAGGCCCTGCTCGGGACGGCCGGGCGCGCGGAGGCCGAATTTCGGCTCCGGCGTTTTGATGGGGAGACGGTCGGCGCCAGGCTCATCGTCTTCCCGGTCACGTGCGGGACGGCCGTCGGTGTCATGGATATCAGAGAGAGACCTGCCGAGGAGGAGATCAGGCGCAGGAATGTCCAGCTCTCCATCATCAACCAGGTGGTCAGGACCGCCGCGTCGTCGGCAGATATGGACGAACTGCTCATGGGAGTGCTCGGAAAGACCGTGAACCTTCTTGGATTTGGAGGCGGCAGTGTGTACCTGATCGATTCCGGCAGGTCCCGGGCCGAGCTGGTTGCGGAGATCGGGCTTCCAGAGGGTTTCTCGTTCAGGCAGCGGATCGCCGACATGAACGCCCCGCCCTACGATACGGTCCTCGGGCAGGGCGTCCCGCATTTTGTGGAGGACTACCCGCGTCGCTACCCGCAGGATGCCGGTGCCGGGATCCAGGCGTTTGCAAGCATCCCTATCACCGCCGAAGGACGGGTCATCGGCGCCGTCAACCTGGTCAGCCGGGAGATGCACACCTTCTCCCCCGCCGAGCGGGAACTGCTCACCTCCATCGGCCAGGAGATCGGGAGCGCCGTCGAGCGGATGCGGCTCCGCAAACGGTTGGAGAAGGCGCACGAGGAGGCGAACTTCTACCTGGACGTCATGACGCACGATATCAACAACGCAAACACCACCGCCATCGGCTACGCGGCGCTTCTTTCGGAGGCGCTCTCCGGGCCGGAGAAAGATCTTGCCCGGAGGATCTCGGCCGCGGTCAGGCAGAGCGCCGAGATCATCGGGAACGTCTCGACGATCCGCCGGATCGCGGAAGAAACTCCCGCACCCGGGCCGGTGAGCCTTGACGACGTCATCGGGCATGTCAGCTGCTTCTTCGCGGACGCTGATATCAGGTACGCACCACAGGGTCTGTGGGTCGCTGCCGACGACCTCCTCTCGGCGGTCTTCATAAACCTCCTCGGCAACGCCGTCAAGTTCGGCGGCCCACAGATCGTGATCCAGGTCACCGCCCGGGAGGAGGACGGAACCGTCACGGTCTCGGTCGAGGATACCGGGCCCGGGATACCGGACGCTGAGAAACCCCTGGTCTTTGAGAAGTTCAGGAAAAGCGGCGCAAGAAGCGGGAAAGGGATCGGGCTCTACATCGTCCACACCCTGGTCGAGCGTTATGGGGGCAGGGTCTGGGTCGAAGACCGGGTGCCGGGACGCCCCCGGGAGGGCGCCGCCTTTCGGTTCACGCTCCCGGCGTGCCCGCCCGTCACCGGCCGTACTGGTTGATCGTGTTGATCAGGGCCGCAAACCCTTCCATCTCTTTCTCAAGCACCTCAGCCCGGGTCATGCCCATGCTGGTCTCCGCATCGGCAGTCAGCATCTCGGGGCCGCGCACCACCTCGCGGTCGACGCCGTCGGCCGAGAGGATCTCCCGGGCCTCGGCGTCATGGACGAACGCCCGGCCGGGGAGGATCACGACATCCTCGAGCCGCTTTAAGTTCACTCCGGCGAGGTCGTCGGCGGTGATGAGGCAGGCGATCTCTTTTCTGACCCTGACGACCCTTGAACGGCCGCCGCGGATCGAGAGGAGCCGCTGGATGAAGGGGGCCGCCACGCTCCCGGTGATCACCGTCGCGCGTTTCCGGACCCGGGGGAGTTTCCGCAGCAGGTCGGGTTCATGGAGGATTGCAAACGGCGAGCCTATCGAGGGGTCCCAGAGCGGGGTCCCGCTGATCTTCATCGAGAACTGTTCGTTGAGGTGGGTGACGATATCGCGGAACTCGTCGACGGTGTGGACCTGCTGCCCTTCGATGAGCGGTGCGTTGCCGAGGATGAGCCCCTGGTCGGTCCGGTTAGCAAACCGCATCAGGATCAGCCCTTTTGCGCCCCGCTCCTCGAGCCACGCACAGGTCTTCTCAAGGGTCTCGCCGTCATTGACGCCCGGGATGACGACCGCGGCGGCATAGACGTCGATTGCGCCGCAGAGCCGGTCGAGGACTGCAAGCGAGGCTTCCGGCGTCGGGTCGTTCATCCAGCGCCGCCGCAGATCGGGGTCGGCGGCGAAGACGGTGTAGGAGACCTCGGAGAGACCGTTCTCGACGAGAAAATCGGCTATACCCGGGTCGTCGAACCCTTTCCCGCTGGTGTAGCCGATATGGATCGGCGCTTCCATACTGGCGAGCAGTTCGACCAGGTCGCGGAACTCCGGGTAGCAGCTCGGGTCCCCGCCGCCGCTGATGGTGATCCGGTCGACGTTGTCGGTCATCACCTGGAGGTTGCCGAGTATCTCGTCGGCAACGGTCCGGAGGTCCTTGAACCCCGAGTACTGCTCCCGGACGCCCCGGGTGCAGTAGTCACAGCCTTTCTGGAAGGGGAGGCAGTATTTGCAACCGAACGAGGTCGTCCCCTGGACGTGTTTGAAGTAGCAGTACGAACAGAATCCCCGGCAGTCGAGGCCGGGCCGGCCCCCGAGATCGACGGTGAGATGCGACATCCTGCTGGTACTCTCTGTGCTCCTCTGTTATGAATATTGCAGCCCTGTCCCCATCGCTGCTTCGCGGCCTGCATCACCGGTTTGCCGGCGGGGCGACACCATACACCTTATGTTCCGGCGGGATGAAGTATCCGCGGAGGAGATGATGGGTGTGCGAACGAGTCACCGGCTGCTGCTCCGGTTCTACCATGATCCCGGCTACGACTTCTCCCGGGTCCGGGTCGAGTACGTCAACCGCGGGGCCCCGGGGGATCGCTCGGCGGTGCAGGGGGACCGGATTCTCGCGCTCGACGCCCGGTACCTGGAGGTGGATGCCGGGACCCATGTTGCCTGCATCCCCTACCACCGGATCCTCCGCATCCTCTACGACGACGAGGTTGCCTGGGAACGCGGCGGGCGGGTGGAGGAGGGCGGGGAGACATGAGGGGGATCGGCGCCACCTTTTTTACTGCAGACGATCCACGATATAAGGTATGCCTCAGTGGCTTAGCTGGCAGAGCGGGTGACTTGTAATCACCAGGTCCCGAGTTCAAATCTCGGCTGGGGCTCTATCTCTTTTGTGCAAAACCGGCTTCGATAGTTGCCTATTTTACGGGAATAAATTAAATTGACTCTCTCCAGGGCTCCATCAGGGATTGGGAAAACTTCTGGGAGCACTAACGATCCAGAACACGGTCTCTAAACTCGCCTAAGTTCAGGACCTCGGGCTTAGTCAACTACCCCCGACTTCAGTCGGGGGCATGATGCCGTGGGTGGCACCATGCTCTTTGTAGGCTTGCGATTCCACCTCTCCCCCGGCGTTGGAGGAGCAGACCGCAATAGGCCGGTTGACGGCGGCCCTGGCAGCGATGTTTCAAGGCTTGCGTTCAGATCGGCGTTCTCGGTATGCCCGCATGCGAGGCAGCGGAACGCTGTCTGGGTCAGGCGGTTGTCGGGGTGGACGAACCCGCAGACACTGCACTGCTGGCTCGTGTACGCCCCGTCGATCACCTGCACCGTGACTCCGGCCCGTTGGGCCTTGTACTCGATGAAGGATCGGAGTTGGCGAAACGCCCACTTGTGGTGTCGTTCGCGCTGGTCGTGTCGAACCGTGGTCCGCAGGAGAATGCCGTTGAGGTCTTCCAGAGCAATCCCCCGCTTCGTGCCTTCTGCCGCGCAAACGATCTGCTTGCTGATGACGTGATTGGTATCGGTTTTAAACCGGTGTTCTCTCCCGGCGATCTTCCGCAGTTTCCGCTTGGCCGACCTGGTACCCGTCTTCTGGAGAGCCCCCCGGAGTCGGCCGTAGCGCTGCCGCACCTTCTCGGTGGCAGCGCTGGAGAAGGCCTCTCCGTCGCTCGTGGTGGCGATGTTGACCACCCCGAGATCGACCCCGAGGTACTCGGTGGGTTCGGCAGGCTCGGTGTCCGGGGTCTCGACGGTCGCGTAGAGCCAGAACGCCCCGTCTCGGTAGACGAGGTCCGTCTGCTTGACGGTCGTGACCGCCGGGAAGTATGCGGGTTTGCTGTATCGGAGCTTGATCCGACCCTCCAGTGTCCAGATGCTCACCCGGTTCTGGCCGAGGGAGAGTACCCGGCCAATCGTAGCCGATGGCCCCGTGCTCCCGGAAGGAGAGCTCGGTGAGGGTCTTCAGGGGTTTGCCAAGAGCAGCGAGAACCTTGTTCTGTTCCTTGATTGCCTCTTTGGTGCTCCGGTAACTCCCGGCAACCTTGCGGATGGCAAGCTGGGCCATCTGCGCCGAGAGCCCGAAGGTTTCCCGGACGTGAGAGTACAGCCGCTTCTGCAGGCCGATGTTGGAGAACTGTCGTTCAGAAAAGGCAACCGGCGAAACCGCGTTGCAGGCTGCATTGTACCGCTCCATCGTGGCGAACAGCATCCGCCGTTCGTCGGGAGACGCAAACAACCGCAACTTCGTCACCGATTGCATACACCTTCTCGGTTGGCACTCACCCGGCATAAAGAATATCTCTGCGGGGTGAAAGTGTATCGTGATATGCGGAGGGCCGATGCCTCCCCCGACGAAAAGGAGGGGGGCTCCTCGGCCCATGATCCTGAATCCGTATTTGGTTAATGCGTGCGGGAGCTGGTATGATTTGATCAATGTGTCGGTAGATATAAAGTACTTAAACCCGTATGCGATTGCATAGGCCAGATGGGTTCTATCGGTGATCTGTCCTGCCATCCTGGAGTCAGTGTGGTCCTCGCCCATCTCGTAACAGATGATCCGAACACTGTCGTTGGGTACGTAAAAATGCATCTCCCATTCTTTAATTAATTCGACAAACTCTGATATTTTCTGCCCGGAGCCATCTTGCCTGAGCATGGTAATTAGAGTTTCACCTAAAACAGTTATTGAGGTGCAAATAATGAAGTCAACATTGTGAGCTCGGTCAACGATCTGTTTGCACCGGGAGTGCTCGATACAATCGTAAAAAACACAAGTATCAAGGAAAATGAAGTTATTCATAAAATGCTCAGGGGTTCTTTATTCGCTTCATCAGGAGATTGTGCTCTTCCTCACTGACAGCATACACAATCCGTCCCTGGAAGTCGACGGCACCGCCGTATGGAAGCATACCCCGTTCATACTCCTGCCCGATAATTTGTTTATGGTCATATTTTTCCACCATTTCTACACCTCTAGGAGCATTCTTTTGGGATCCCGTATTCATCATCCGGATGGAATTCATGCGCTGTTTGGAACACTTTAAGCAAAACCGCTGTCGCATCTAAATGCACCAATGCGTGCCAGCGCATTACCGGTGTGCGCTGATAATTGCTATTGCTGTCATGTTATTTATCTGGATGGTGTTGAGCACATCCCAAAAGCACCCTGCGATCGGATATCCCCATGATTCAGATTATTCTGACGCATGTTCGCAAAGAATTGAGCAAGAGCCAGCGTTAGATCGCTGACAAGGCTTGCCACCGGGTATCGCCTCGCGGGGGAGGGACCGGGAAGGGGACACCCTCTCCCGGAAGAGGTGTTTTGGGACGACCTCACCAGCATAGTGCTCCTGCCAGGATCACCTGGTGGTTGTCCACCCCCCATCACAACTATATCATCTACCGCAGAGAATATTCCACCCGGAACCGGAGGACCAACCACGAATATCAGAGTCATTCATTGTTTTTCGACAGAGGACACCGCTAACCCCGGGGTATCGCCGGCGGTCCTCGAGGTCGGTGTGGACCAGGGGGACATCCTCGCCGCAGACGAGATCCTCTCGTTCGCGTCCATCCACGGGGATTTCGCCTGTATCCCGGACCGCATCTTCCACCGGTTCGAGGTCATCCTCCCCCCGGGGAGCCGCCTCGAGATCCTCAAAGACGCACTCCTCCAGATCGTGCACCTCGAGGACGGAGGGGCGCGGAGCGAAGGACTCACCCCCTACCAGGTCGAAGACCTCATCGATGCCCTCGAGAGGACGCGGCAGATGGCGGTCAACGGGGAGGATGCCGCCGGGGACGATACGCCGGCCGGCGCCCCCTGATACGCTTGAATCTGGGTCGGAGTGCGAATCTCCCCCTCCCCGCCAGCGGCAACAACCGGACCCGGGAGCCCCCCGTTACCGGGACGGGCGAGGTTTTCATCCGGCGTCCTCCCGCTCCACCGCAGGAGCGTTCGGCCCTGCGCAGTGCCAGTCCGGCATACGTTGCCGCCCCCGTTCGTTCACCTTTTTTTGGAAGGACCGCGAACCTCTAGGTGATCGGAGTGGCAGAAGAGAAGAGAGGGGTGGGGGGGTCCGGCGGGCTTGCCATCAACACCATCCATACCATGGACTGTATAGAGGGTATGCAGCGCCTCCCGGCAGGCTCGGTCGACATCATCGTCACATCACCGCCCTACAACATCGGGAAGGACTACAACTCCTACGACGACCGAAAGCCCAGGGAAGACTACCTCGACTGGATGGGGGAGGTCGCCGCCGCGGCCGCACGGGTCCTCGCCGACGAAGGTTCGTTCTTCCTCAACGTCGGCGGCAAACCCCGGGATCCCTGGATCCCCTTCGACGTCGTCCAGCGGTTCCGCCCGCACTTTGCATTGCAGAATGTCATCCACTGGGTCAAGTCGATCGCCATCGCAAAAGAGGATGTAGGGAACTACGAAACGATCACCGGCGACGTCGCAGTCGGCCACTACCAGCCGGTGAACAGTCCCCGCTACCTGAGCCAGTGCCATGAGCACATCTTCCACTTCACAAAGATTGGAGACGTGGCCCTGGACAAACTGAGCGTCGGTGTCCCCTACCAGGACAAGAGCAACATCGGGAGGTGGAAGGCGGCCGAACGCGACCTCCGCGACCGGGGGAACACCTGGTTCATCCCCTACCAGACCATCCGCTCCTCGCGGCCCCACCCGACCACATTCCCGGTGAAACTCCCCGAGATGTGCATCCGGCTCCACGGCTGCCGCCCGGGAACGCTCGTCATGGACCCCTTCATGGGCATCGGGAGCACGGCGCTTGCGGCAATCGCCCTCGGTGTCGACTATATCGGGTTTGAGATCGACCCGGCCTACCGGGAGATCGCAGAGGCCAGGATCGCCGAAGCCCGCAGTTAGTGGAACATTGCAGATAAAATTTCCACAAAGACATCCCCGGGTTGGCGACTAGGAGGCTCCCTGCGCTGTTCCATCGTGCCCCGGGTCCGGCTTGTGCGGGGAGGGGGTGAGCCCATACGCGCTAACGTTCGGTATGGAGACTCGTGAGGATACCGTCCAATTCAGGAGACGGACGTCGTTTTCGGGCACTATTGACCAGTCTGCGGTCAATCGTCCACCTCCTCAGAAAACGGTCTTGATCTTTGTCGGGGGGCAACCGGTGAGAGCCCGACCGGTTTGCACCAGAAGTTCATCGTGCCCGG
Source organism: Methanoculleus sp. UBA413 (assembly GCF_002502935.1). Classification (NCBI taxonomy): domain Archaea; kingdom Methanobacteriati; phylum Methanobacteriota; class Methanomicrobia; order Methanomicrobiales; family Methanomicrobiaceae; genus Methanoculleus; species Methanoculleus sp. UBA413. The sequence continues at coordinate 142 of NZ_DAQR01000010.1, read as the reverse complement.
GCGAGGTAGGGGGTTCGCAGTACCGCCGCCTGCGGGGAGGGGGCGAGCCCCCTCCCCTGCCCCCACCCCCGGGGGGATTCCCACCACGGTCCACCGCCCGGGAAGCCCGGGGAGTAGGTCGCTTTCATGCGTGCAGCCTCTC
>NZ_DAQR01000077.1:12463-14607 GCF_002502935.1 Methanoculleus sp. UBA413 | reverse complement strand
ATGGGAAATGTTAGCTGAAATGCTCCAGTAGCGGGGGCTTCCGGCTTTTTTTCGCGGCTCTCATCTGCTCGCGAAGGCTGCCGCCCGGTGGTGTTCCTCCTGAGCGTCGTCGGAGCGCTGTGTCTCAAGTGCGGAAGTGCACCACAAAAAGCGTATGAGACTGGACCTGGGCACCACCCGGAGTGTCCCGCGTGGAGATCGGTGATATCACCCTGCCCCTACCAGAACCGGTGCGTCTTGACGTAGTTCCTCTCCGCTTTCAGGATCTCGCGGTAGAAGGCGTCCCCTTCGGTTAGGGTGGCGAGGATCCGGGACGCCGCTTCCGGGCCGACGCCCTTTGCGGCGAGGGCGGTCACCGCCTTCCTGCCGCTTGAGAGGACGATGTTTGCGTTCCGCAGGAACCTGACCTCGATCGCCCGCTCCTCCTCGGACTTGTTCTTCTTCCTCATCGCCGGGATGAACTGCTCGTCCCAGGGCTTCAGCGCGGCGATGAGGCGGGCGTTGCAGAGCGGGCACTGCGGCCGGTCAGGGACCCGCTCGACGACGGTCCGGCTCTTCCACTTCCGGCAGTGCATGCAGAAGAGGACGACGTCCTCCTTCTCAAGGCGGCGCATCAGCGTCCCGATCACCGCCTGGTCGATCAGCGGCGGCGGGATCATGTCTCGCGACGACGAGAGCCCCTCACTCCCGAGCGGGCTCAACCCGCCGGTGGTGACGGCGATCCGGCCGTCCTGGACCCGGGAGAGGATCTCCTGCGCCGCGTCCACGTCCATGTAGTTGCTGAAGAGCTCCCGGTAGGCCTCCTCCGCGATGACGGTATCGTCGAAGAGACCGATGAGCCGGTGGATGCTGAACCGCTCGTAGTCGGCGTCCGCATCGATGGCGCCGAACTTCTTCGCCACCTGCACCAGTTTCCACTTGAAGAGCGCCGTCCGTTTCAGGGCGAGTTTCAGGACCCCGGGGAGGTGCGCGGGCTCGAGCCCGGCGATGGTCTCCTGGACCTCAAGCGCCCTGACGTTCTCGGGCAGGCGGAGGAGGAACCGGTAGGCGCCGACCTCGATCCCGACGGTCGAGCCGTAGCGGGCCGAGAGGAGGACCGAGAGCGCCCGTGCGAGCGCCTCGTTCGCCTTATGCCCGCCGCAGACGTTGCAGACCACCCCCTCGTCAGTGTTTTCGAGGGTGACCAGACGGTCTGAGGGGACCGGGTAGTTGCCCTGGTCCATCCGGGCAAGCGACTGTTCCGCGTAGGCGATCGCGCCGGGAACGCTTGAATACCGGTCGAACGTCCGGGTTCTCCGGAGCGCCCCGACCTCCCGGGCGACGGCGAACGGCACCGGGATCTGCTCCCCCTCCCACGACGGGACCTCACCGTTCGCCCTGGTGGCCGGCTCGACCGAGATCCTGCCGTCCTCCATCTCGAGCACCCGCCAGAGCTGGCCCTTCGTGATGAAGACCGCGCCGGTGTGCATCCACCCGACGACGAACGACTCATCCAGGGTCCCGACCGTGCGGCGCGAGACGATATCGAAGACCTCCATCTTCCGCTCGTCATGGATCATCGAGAGGTTCTCGATGAGGTAGCGCCGCGCCCGCCCGGTCCGGATGATCCGCGACCCGTCGAGCCGGATCAGGCGGTGTTCCGCCATCTGCCTGCAGACGGCGTCAAGCAGCGGCCCGCACCCGGCAAAGACGCTCGAAGCTTCAGTAATCTCCCGGACGCGGGAGACCTCGATCTCCCCGTACTCGACCGCGATCGCCGCCACCTGGTTGGCGAGCACGTCGGCGGCGCCAGCTGGCGGGACAATCCGCTCGCACTCGTTCGCCTTTGCCCGGCGCGCGATCACGAACGACTCCAGGAGGTCGTCAAACCCCGTGGCGAGGACGGTGCCCCGTGAGACAGCGTCGAGGCGGTGGCCGGCCCGGCCGACCCGCTGCACCAGACGCGAGACCTGCCGGGGGGAGCCGAACTGGACGACGTGCTCGATGTGCCCGATATCGATACCGAGTTCCATCGAGGATGTGGCGATGAGCGTCCGGATATCGCCCGTCCTGAACCGCTCCTCGGCATCGACCCTGACGTCCCGGGAGAGCGAACCGTGGTGGACCTCGACGTCGCCGCGGGAGAAGAGCTGGTGCCCGAGGGC
>NZ_DAQR01000077.1:6416-12177 GCF_002502935.1 Methanoculleus sp. UBA413 | reverse complement strand
GCGAAGTCTTCCCCGGCAAACCGGACACTGATATCAAGGTGGCTTGCGACCGGCACCTCGGCAAGCGCAAACGGCCTGGTCCCGCAGAGGTACCGGCCGATCTCGTCCGGGTTTCCCACGGTCGCCGAGAGCCCGATCCGCTGGAACTCCCCCGCGTAGGCGGCCAGCCGTTCGAGCGCCACCGCGAGCTGGGCTCCCCGTTTGCTGTCTGCGAGTTCGTGGATCTCGTCGACGACGACGTACCTGACATTCTTCAAGTGCTCGCGGAGGCGTTTGCCCATGAAGAGCGCCTGCAGGGTCTCGGGCGTCGTGATGAGCAGGTCAGGAGGATTGAGCGACTGTTTCCTTCGATCGTTCTGCGGCGTGTCCCCGTGCCTGACCCCGACCGAGAGCCCGAGTTCCCGGCACCACCACTCCATCCTTGAGAGGATGTCCCGGTTCAGGGACCGGAGAGGGGTGATGTAGAGCGCCTTAAACCCGGGTCCGGCGGTCCCAAGAAGCCGGTCGAAGACCGGAAACATCGCGCTCTCGGTCTTTCCCGTGCCGGTCGGCGCCACCAGGATCAGGTTTCTCCCCTCAAGGAGCAGCGGGATGGCCTGCTCCTGGGCCTCCGAGAGTTCGACAAACCCCCGTCTCCGGGCGACCTCCCGCACCTCCGGGTCGAGGAGATCAGCCGCCGTCTCCGGGGCAGAGCGTGGCAGGGGAGCCGACGTATGTGCCATCCGCTAAAAACACCTCCGCAGTCTTCTCATCTATGCACCGGGAGAGGGGGCCAAGCCCGCTCCCCCGCAGCCGCCCGATATCGATGCCGCCTGCAAACTCGTTGAAGGCCGGGACGAAGAGGAGCCGGGTGCGGCTCTCTGGCTGCGTCTCCTCAGGGAGGCAGGGCGCGGCGAGCCCCGAGTAGAGGTAGGCCGGCCGGGCGCGTGCGGCACATCCGACGGTATCCAGAAGCGACACGACCGGGTGGTGGTGGCCGAGGATGATGAGGTGGCCGAAGAGCCCGGGGTCGGGGTGGGTGTGGCCGTGGAGGTAGCCGACACCGTCGATGATCGTACCGTCAGGGGGCAGGAGTTCTCCGGGTTCGAGGAACCGGCCGATACCGCCGTCATGGTTCCCGGGCGCGATCTGGAGCGGCACGCGGTCCCGGAACGCATCGAGGACGCCGGGGAGTTCCAGGTACTCCTGCCTGCTCGTGACCGGGACGTTGTGTTTGACGTCACCGAGGAGGAGAAGGAGGTCGGGCTCCGTCTCCTCGATGCAGGCGAGCACCCGGTCTCTCCGGGCGGCGCTCCGGCTCGTTACGTGGACGCCGTGACGTTCGAGGCCCGACTCGATGCCCATGTGCAGGTCGGCGATGACCAGCACGCGTCGGTCATGCTCGACCAGGAGAGCCGGGCCGTTCTCAACAAAATGCAGGCGCATATCGTGTCAGATCAGTTTTATCGTGCCCAATGTGGGCTGGTAACATTCCCCTGCAGCGAGGAGTTCCTCAAGCGCCCTCCGCGCCTCCTGTGCGGAGAGGCCGGACCGCACCCCAAGGGCGATGGCGTCGTCGACCGGGATCTCCCCGGACCCGAGAGCGGCAAGGAGGAGGTCACGCCCCGCCGCGGGCGCGATCTCGACGGCGGCACCCGGGCAGACGCTCTCAAGCGCCGTCCGGACCATCCCCGCCATGTTCTTGAGATCCTCATCTGTGGTCCCGTAGAGCCCGATGACCGTCGCGGTCCGCTCATCGCCGCCGCCCTTCTCGAGCGCTTCGAGCCGATCAAGCGTCGCGCCGGCGGTCTTCTGCACCCAGAGGTCGCGGACAGTGCGGTCCACCACGTTGACCGCCTCGGCGTCTATGGTTGCGTACGCCTGTGGTCCGGAACCGGTGAGCGCCGCCCGGCCGGTGACGGCGACAAACGCGGGCGGCTCGATGTAGCCGAGCGTCTCGACCGCATCAGGGCTCTGCCAGTCAGCCGTGACCTGGAACGTGCCGGTGGGGTCGGCTACCCTGGCCTGCATGATATCGCTGCTCCCCCTCCGCCCGGTGAGGGCGCCGACGATGAAGATGCGGCGGCACCAGGCCCCCCCGGGCGTCACCACGTATGATGCGTCCCCGGACTCCACTGTATGCCGCGCGGCGGAGAACTCCTGTGCAAATACCCGTTCTGCAGGTTCCATATCAGTCATCTGTCCCGGAGGAGAGGGACGGCGATCTCCACTCGAACCCCCGGTGTTTCCTTCTACTCTATATTCACCCTCACCCCTCTAAAAAGGATCACCGGAGGGGAGGGACGATCCTTTTACGATGCACGAGCACCAACTTCTATGCAAATGGAAGGTAACCACACCATCTGGATAGAGAAGTATCGGCCAAGAAGGCTCGACGAGATGGTCGGACAGCAGGACATCGTGGTGCGCCTTCAATCCTACGTGAGGACCGGCAACCTGCCGCATCTCCTCTTCACCGGGAGCGCCGGGATCGGTAAGACGACCGCCGCAGTGGCGCTTGCGCGGGAGCTCTTCGGCGACTCCTGGCAGATGAACTTCCGGGAGATGAACGCATCCGATGAGCGCGGTATCGACGTCGTCAGAAACCAGATCAAGGAGTTTGCCCGGACGTCGCCGCTCGCCGGAGCGACGTTTAAGGTCCTCTTCCTGGACGAGGCGGACGCGCTCACCACGGATGCACAGGCAGCTCTCCGTAGGACCATGGAGACCTACGCCCGGACCTGCCGGTTCATCCTCTCGTGCAACTACTCCTCAAAGATCATCGACCCCATCCAGAGCCGGTGCGCCATCTACCGGTTCAGGCCGCTCGACCGGGAGGCGGTCATCGAGGAGATCACGAGGATCGCCGCCATCGAGGGGCTCACCGTCACGGACGGGGCGCTTGACGCCATCGTCTACGTTGCCTCCGGGGATATGCGGAAGGCCATCAACGCCCTGCAGGGGGCTGCCATCCTCCGGCCCGAGATCGATGAAGAGATGATCTACGAGATCACCGCAACGGCCCGCCCGGACGAGATCGACGAACTCCTCGACCTCTCGATGGAGGGGCGGTTCGACGAGGCCGAGCAGGCGCTCTCTGAACTGATCCGCGGCCGGGGCATCGCCCCGAACGAGCTGATCAACCAGTGCTACCGCTCACTGGTCAGGCGTGACCTGCCCCGGCCGCTCAAGGTGAGACTGATAGATGCTCTTGGCGAGACCGATTTCCGCCTCTCGGAGGGAGCGAGCAGCGATATCCAGATGGAGGCGCTGCTTGCTAAGTTCGTCCTTGCCGCAGAGCAGCACAGGTGAGGGATCAGGCCGTGCCTGAAGAGGTAACCGTCGAGGTCACCGATGTCGTCGGTGAGTGGACGAAGTTTTTAAAGAAGCAGTACAAGCGGGAGCTCGCCGAGCTCTCCCGCGAGTATCCCCATAACCGGTCGCTCATCATCGATTACCGGTCGATCCTGAATAACCGGCTGGCGTTCGAGCTCCTGCGGAGTCCGGGGAAGGTCATCGGGGATATCAGGGATGCGATCATCCAGAACAAACTCATCAAGCTCAAGGATGGCGAGGACCCCGAGCGTATCAATATCAGGTTCACGAACCTGCCGCAGAGGACCGATGTCCGGGATATCAGGGCCGAGCAGATCAACACCTTCGTCGCAATCGAGGGGATCCTCCGGAAGACCACCGAGGTGCGCCCCCGGATCGTCAGTGCGGTCTTCCGGTGCCGGTCCTGCGGGAAACTCACCGATCCGGTCATCCAGGGCTACGGGCGGTTCGATGAACCGGATTTCTGCCCAAACTGTGAGAGGAAGACCCGCCTTGACCTGGTCATGAACCGGTGCCGGTTTGTCGATACCCAGAAACTCCGGATCCAGGAGTCGCCCGAGGGTCTCAGGGGCGGCGAGCAGCCCCAAACGCTCGATGTCGATGCCACCGATGACCTCACCGGCCAGGTTGCGCCCGGCGACCGGGTTGTGGTGAACGGCATCCTGCGGTCGGTGCAGAGGATCAACTACGGCCAGAAGAGCACGCTCTTTGATATCTACCTTGAGTGCAACTTCATCGAGATCGCGGAGAAGGAGTTTGAGGAGATCGCGATCAGCGAGGAGGACGAGGCTGAGATCAAAGCGCTCGCCCGCGATCCGATGATCTACAAAAAGATCACCCGGTCGATCGCGCCGACGATCTACGGCACCGATGACGTGAAGGAGGCGATCGCGCTCCAGCTCTTCGGCGGCATCGCAAAGGATATGCCGGATGGTTCCCGTCTCCGCGGCGATATCCATGTCCTCCTGGTCGGGGATCCTGGTATAGCAAAGAGTCAGATCCTCCGTTACGTCGTGAAACTCTCGCCACGCGGGATCTACACGAGCGGGAAGTCGTCGACATCGGCCGGGCTGACGGCGACGGCGGTCAAGGACGAGTTCGGCGACGGCCGCTGGACGCTCGAGGCCGGTGCGCTGGTCCTTGCGGATATGGGGATCGCGGCCGTCGATGAGATGGACAAGATGGCGAAGGAGGACCGGAGCGCGCTCCACGAGGCGATGGAACAGCAATCTATCAGTTTGGCCAAGGCCGGCATCACCGCGACCCTGAAGTCCCGGTGTGCGCTCCTCGGTGCGGCGAACCCGAAACTCGGGCGGTTCGATCAGTTTGTCCCGATCGCCGAACAGATCAACATGCCCCCGTCGCTCCTCTCGCGGTTCGACCTCATCTTCGTGATGACCGACCAGCCCGAGGCCGAGCGTGACGGGGCTATCGCGAACCACATCATCAAGACGCATTCCGTCGGCGAGTTGATCAAGCAGCACGAGTACTCGCCGCTGCCCGACGTCGATGAGGAGTACATCGAGCGTGCGCTTGCGCCCGTCACCCCGGACATCGATCCAGTGCTCCTGCGGAAGTACATCGCCTATGCAAAACGGACCTGCTTCCCCATCCTCTCCGACGGCGCGAAGGAGGCGCTGATCGCCTACTACATGCGGCTCCGGAACCTCGCGAGCGGGAACAAACCGGTCCCGGTGACTGCCCGGCAGCTCGAGGCGCTGGTCCGTCTCGCTGAGGCGAGCGCCAGGATGCGGCTCTCAAACACCGTCGATACCGAGGATACCGACCGGATCCTCCGCATCGTGGACGCCTGTCTCCGGCAGGTCGCCTACGACGCAGAGAGCGGGAGTTTCGATATCGATAAGCTCGTGACCGGCGTCACGAAGTCGCAGCGCGATATCATCAGGTCGGTCAAGGAGACCATCAGGAACCTCTCCGGGGAATCCGGCGGCCAGGCGAAGGTCGATGAGGTCATCGATATCCTGATTCAGCAGGGCTTCTCCCGCGACAAGATCGAGTACACCATCGAGCAGCTGAAACGGGGCGGGGAGCTGCTCGAACCCCGGCACGGGCTTATCAAGCTGATCGGATAGGGGCCCTGCCCGCGGGGGCCATATCGATATTCCAGGCGGGCCACCTGAAGGATGAAGGGCCCGGCCCACCACAGATGGTCACCCGCCGGAGGTGGAGGGGGATACCGGGGTCAGCGTCAGGGCCGGGAGGATGACACGATCATCTGCATCGCCTGGTTCACCTCGCAGGAAATTGTGTCGATTGGAGTTCGATCAGGAAGAGGAGGCCTTCCCGGCCGCTCCCGGTGGGCGTGGTGTGGCCTCCACACTTCGGCGGCGAACGTCTCTCTCGCCGCTGCGCACAACCTCACAGAGAGGTGTCGTTTGTCTGGCAGGGTTACCTGCTCCAGGGTGACCGACCGGCGACCAGGAGT
>NZ_DAQR01000077.1:0-6190 GCF_002502935.1 Methanoculleus sp. UBA413 | reverse complement strand
GCCCGCAATATTCGCAATAGATTGGTTCCGGCATTACGAATCACCGATGGTAGGAGAGGCGCGCCACAAGATAAATTTTTCCGCTGGTCGCAGAAAACTGCCTTCATACATCCGATCGAGGCCGTTCTCGCCGATGAATCCTGCGGAGAAGGCCGGCAGGCGAAGTATGCCCTTAAGGCGAGTATGCCGGAGTGGTTTTATGCAAGGCCACTTCAGCGTAAACCAGAACGCCGCCCCCTTCCTCCGGCCGGCCCGGCACCCTCCTCGACCCGGACCCTCCTTCCGTAGCGTGCAACAAGGGTCCGGACGACAAAAAGCGGCATGCAGCAATCGGTTGTGCGGGGGACTCGTCGACGATAATGGGTTTCCTGTGACGAGATGTATCACGAATATCCCAGGCGGGGTGTCGGTCAACTGCCCCCGGGGTCGGGATCGGTCGCTTCGCTTTTTCAGATAACCGGCAGCCGTGTGAAGAAACTGGAGAGAATATATAAATAGACCCGGCCCCTAGTCTCTATGTAGACCGGGCCCCCGCTTGCAGGGCCGCGGCGGCTCATTCGATCTCTCCGGGGCCGGCGCAAGGGCAATCCGGACTACTCCTGAAATACCGGGGTTACCCGGTGGATTGCGTAACGGGGTGGCGAATTTACCCCTGGCACCCGGTGGTGTGTATGAAACTTGATCCTATCGTCAAAGAGGAACTCTGGCGCTCAACTGCAATCTTTTTCATATCGGTCATCATTGTCGCCGTCGTCATCACGACAGGCCCCTTCCCAATACCGGCGTTCTTGTTGTTTCCCCTGGCATTGGCGATCACTGCAGGATTCTTCTGTGTCATGGTGTGGTACAGGCGAAAGGAGAATCTGGCCGACCCAAACCCCATAAGCATCCTTCACCATGCTCTCCGCCCGGGAGAGCGGAGAGAGGAGAAGACGCAGCAGAGGAGGGGCGCCGTCGATAAGGTGGTCGACGCCGTCCTTGCCGTCGTGATCTTCCTGATCTACCTCTACGCGTCCCGTGCGTATTCCATCAACCAGGTACTCTGGCTCCCCGTCCTTCTCATCATCGGCATGTTTCTGGCGCGGATCGTCTTCACCGACGGCGGCGAGCACCGCATCACCCTCACACGGTCGGTTGTCTTCTACCTCGGAGCAGCCGGGATTGTCCTTCTGCGCCGTCTGGCACTGGGGTATCCGGTTATTCCCACTCTCCAGGGGGTCATACTTGTCGGTATCATCGCTTATCCCATCCTCTACGTCTGGGAACGGCGGCGTGGACAGGGGGTCGCGGACTGATGACTACCGTCTTTTTGTGACAACCATGATTCGCAATTATCTGCCGTTGCTATGGAAACTGGTATTCGCTCTTGCAGTAGTTCTTCTCATCGCAAACTTTTACGAGAGTGTACAGAGCGGCCATTATGACCGCCCCAGGCAGTGGTTATTTTTTGCCCTGTTGTTCACGAGTATTATCATCCGGTTCATCAGTCAAAAAATCACGAAAAGTACTTGATTTCCCATGGAGTCATCCTGATTTTCTCCCGACTCACACCAAACCGATACACATCCGGGACAAACCGGGAACTTGAAATCCAGAGAGTCCTCTTGTTAAAACGGAATCCTCATGTTCGGGCGACAGCCCCTTATTACCCTACACTACAAACCTACTATTATTATGATCACCGACCGCGAGAAGGCCGCGTTTGAAGCAGGCATCAAACTCGGCGCCATCTACCACCAGTTCGTCGGGACGCCCATCGCCCGCGAGACCGCAGCGTCCGTTGAGGCCGCAATCGAGCAGGCCGTCAGCCTCCAGCCCTACGTGACCAACATCCGTGTCAGGCTGAACCGCGATCTCATGGTCTCAAACCGGTTCGGCTACTCGGAACTCACCGGGAAGATGTTTGATGTCGAGATCACGACCACGGTTGGGGAGACCGTCTGCCGGGCCAGGCTGCGTCTCGAGGACGACTACCCCATGATGGAGGTCGTCGAGATCTCATGAAACTCTCCGGGATACCGATCACCGACGACCATATCCACATCGACCCGCAGAACGGCCGGGGGATCGAGGCCGCGAAGGACTTCCGGCGCAGCGGGGGGACGCACATCTTCCTCGTCTCAAAACCCTCCTGGTCGTTCGGGATCGAGCCAACCTCCGGCGACGACTACCGGAGGGCCTTCGATGCAACCCTCCGGGTGGCCGGGATGGTCAGGGAGACCGGGCTTGTGGTCTATCCGGTCCTCGGCGTCCACCCGGCAGAGATGAGCCGCCTCGCTGAGAGGATGAGCCTGGATGCGGCCGCCGACCTGATGATGGCGGGGCTCGACCTCGCGGCCCGCTACGTCGAGGAAGGGGAGGCCGTCGCGTTGAAGAGCGGCCGGCCCCACTACGAGGTAGCCCCGGAGGTGCTCGCCGCCTCAAACGCGGTCCTCTTCCACGCACTCGAACTCGGGGCCGCGTGCGGGTGCGCCGTCCAGCTCCACGCCGAGAGCGGGCCCTGCGCCGATGTCGTCGAGATGGCCGGCAGAGCGGGAATTCCGGTTGAGCGGGTCGTCAAACATTTCGCAACCCCTGATACCCCGCTCACCCCCTCCTTCATCGCGCGACACGAGGATATCCCGGCGCTTGCCCGGGCCGGGAGGCGGTTCACCATGGAGAGCGACTACATGGACGAGAATGAGAGGCCCGGCGCTGTAATCGGCCCGAAGTCGGTCCCCCGGTTCACGCGCCGTTACCTGGAAGGGGGGCTCATCACCGAAGAGGATGCCTGGCGCATCCACGCCGATACGCCGTCGCGCACTTACGGCGTGGATATTGTCCTTCCTTCGCGGAACAGCGCACCTTTTTGATAACCCCCACCCAAGAGATCTATGATGTACCTGAAAGTGCACCACATACCGGGTGCCGGTGACGTGGTGGCCGCCTGCGACTCCGAGCTCCTGGGCGTCACCCTGATGCACGGAGACGTGGAAGTCTGCATCACCGGAGGGTTCTACGGCACGGAGCGTGCCACCGAGGAAGAGGTCGGCCGGGCTCTTGCTGACGCGACGAACGCAAACATCATCGGGAAGCGTGTCGTAGCCATCGCCATCGCCCTGGGGCTCGTCAGGGAAGAGGACTGCGTCATGATCGGCGATATCCCCCATGCCCAGGTATTTGGGATATGACCATACAGACAAGCATCTGCCCCCGTTGCGGGCAACCGACCGAGGGAGGACTCTGCCCGCAGTGCCGGGCCGCTGATACCAGGCTGCTTTCCTGCGAGTCCCGCGTGACCGCGGTCTACTGCCCGGTCTGCGACTCGCAGAAGCACGGCAAGACCTGGTCCGACCTGCGGATGCCGCGTGAAGACCTCATCGCCGAACTGGCGGTATCGGCGATGAGCATCCATGAGGATGCAAAGAACGTCAGGCTCACGGTCCGGTCGGAGGAGACCGCGTCGAACAGGACGGCCTGCACCCTCGATGTGGAGGCGACCCTCTATTCGGTCCCGGTCCACGAGACCTGCGAGGTCGAGATCCTCTGGCAGAAGGAGGCCTGTGACCGGTGCAGCCGGATCTCAGGCGGCTACTACGAGGGGATCGTCCAGGTGCGGGCTACGGACAGGAAGATCAACGGCTACGAGCGCGAGGTCGCCGTGAGCATCGCGGAGCAGACCGAAGAGTCCCTCCAGCAGGCCGGGGACCGGCTCTCGTTCATATCGGAACTTGAGGACTCAAAAGACGGCGTCGATATCACCGTCGGGTCCCAGCACCTCGGCCAGGAGATCGCCCGGATGATCACGGGGGCGCTCGGCGGGCGGTATACGACCCACCCGAAACTGGTCGGCGAGAAAGAAGGCAAAGCCCTCTACCGTGTCACCTACTCCATCCGTCTCCCCTACTACCAGAAGGGGGATGTGGTGGTGTCCCGGGGCGACTACTTCGAGGTCCGCGAGATCGAGAGGCAGCAGCGCCTCCGGGTCTTTGACCTCAAGGCCGGCGTTGCCCGGACCCTCACCGAGGCGGAGGTCGAGCGCCTTATCGGAAACGTCCGTGAGGCCGAGTCGGCGCTCGTCGTCTTCACGCAGCCAAACGTCGTGGGGCTCATGGACCCGAGGACCTACCGGACCCGGGAACTCGACGCTGTTCCCTGGACGTTCCCGGTGGAGGGGCAGCCGATACGGGTGCTCCGCGACGAAGAGCAGGACCGCCTGGTCATCGTCGGGTGAGTGGCGGTGCGTGCGCGGAAGGTGCCGGCTGCCGCTCTCGCCGGTCTTCTGGACGCTGAGTGGGTGGACCGCACCCGTCGGCCCTACGTCCGCGACGGTACCGCCTGGGTCCCGGTCAGGGAGGGGTTCCCGGCTGATGAGGATCTCCCTGAGCGGGAGGTCTACCGGGGCCGCGGCTACCACCTTGTCGGGGATGTCGCTGTGCTTCACGGCGATGCGCCGACTGATGAGGAACTGGCTGGAATCGTCCACCACTGCCGCCCCCGCGGGGTTATCAGGGTGAAGGGATTTGTGGGCGAGATGCGCATCCCTGATGTGGAGGTCCTCTACGGCACCACCGGGGAGGTGCGCCACCGTGAAGAGGGCTACACCTTCATCCTCGACCCGGGCCGGGTGATGTTTGCGCAAGGGAACCGCAACGAAAAGGCGAGGATCGCCGCTCTCGTCAGGCCCGGGGAGCGGGTCGCCGATATGTTCGCCGGGATCGGCTACTTCACCATACCGGCGGCCGTAAGCGGTGCGACGGTCCATGCGATGGAGATCAACCAGACAGCATTTGAATACCTGCAGCGAAACATTATAGAAAACCATGTCGCGGACCGTGTCAGGGCAGAGGTCGGGGACTGCCGAAGGCTCCTCTCCGGCGTCTACGACCGGGTCCTGATGGGGCACTTCGACGCCCCGTCGATGCTTGCCGACGCTCTCGCCCATGTCCGGAGCGGGAGCGTGCTGCATGTCCACAGCATCGGCGATGTGGGACCCACGATCCGGGAAGCGGTGACCGAGGCCGGGCTGGCGGCGACGGTCACCTCCCGCCGGGTGAAGAAGTACGGCCCGCACGCGTGGCATATGGTGCAGGATGTGACGATATCGTGAAGAGACTCTCAGGAAAGACGGTTGTCCTTGCAGTGACCGGGAGCATCGCGGCCGTGGAGACGGTGAAACTCGCCCACGCCCTGCGCCGCCGGGGTGCGGAGGTGCAGGCGGTCATGACTGAGGCGGCGGCCGGGATCATCCATCCCGACGCCCTGACCTACGCGACCGGACGGCCGACGATCACCCGGATCACCGGGCTTGTGGAGCACGTCCTCTACTGCGGGGAGGGCGGGGCGGCCGACCTCCTGCTGGTCGCCCCCTGCACGGCAAACACCATCGGGAAGATCGCCTGCGGGATCGACGATACCCCTGTCACAACCTTCGCGACGACTGCGCTCGGGCGGGGGATGCCGGTGGTGGTGGCCCCGGCGATGCACGAGAGCATGTACCGCCACCCGGGGGTCGCGGAGAACCTCGAGCGGCTCCGCTCCTGGGGTATCGATCTCATCGCTCCCAGGATCGAGGAAGGGAAGGCAAAGGTCGCCGATAACGAGACAATCGTCCTCCATGCCGAGCGGGCGATCCTCGGCCGGCCGCTTTCCGGAAAACGGGTCCTGATCACGAGCGGGGCATGTGCAGAACCCCTCGACGACGTCCGGGTCCTCACCACCCGGTCGACCGGGCAGATGGGGCGGGCGCTCGCGCTTGAGGCCTTCAGGCTCGGTGCCGACGTGACGGTTGTGCACAGCGGGTCGTTCCCCTGTGTACGGAATATCCATGCCACGAGCGCCGCTGAGATGCGGGAGGCGGTCCTCGGGGTCTTCCAGGACGGGGGGGCCGATATCTACGCGAGCGCGGCGGCGATATCTGACTTTGCCCCCGAGCGCCGGGAGGGGAAGATCCCGAGCGGCTCACCCCTGACGGTCAGGCTCGATCCCCTCCCGAAGGTCATCGATGAGGTGATGGCTGCCTGCCGCCCCGTGACGGTGGCCTTCAAACTGGGCTGGCACGAGGAGGAGCGAGCAAGAGCCATGCTCAATGCAGGTGTGCGGATGGTCGTGGTGAACGCGCCAGTGGTGATGGGGGCGGCGGAGGGGTCGTTCTCGCTCATGACCGCCGACGGGGTTACCGAGGTCTTGGGGAGCAAAGAGGAGGTCGCGG
>NZ_DAQR01000094.1:11704-11885 GCF_002502935.1 Methanoculleus sp. UBA413 | reverse complement strand
CGCACCCGGGCGCATGAAGTACCTGGTCCAGCGGCTGCTCTGCATCCTCATCCCAGCCGGGAATGCAGTGCCCCATGATACGTTTGCGCCAATGGAGTCTCCCCCGGCGGAAAAGACAGGCGGGGTCTATCCTGCAACCTCCTACTGCTGGGAGGTTGTTTTCATCCGTGCAGCATGAGGC
>NZ_DAQR01000094.1:796-11541 GCF_002502935.1 Methanoculleus sp. UBA413 | reverse complement strand
TTTTCATCCGTGCAGCATGAGGCCCTGCCTCATGGGCGTTTCATGCGAAAGTTCACCTACAACGGTGCCTCACGCAGAAGTGCGCGAAGTCAGTGGGGTATCGGCGATCCGTCTCCCGCACCAGATCCCCTCAAAGCAAGGCCGCTCGATGCACCGCCCTGAGAGTGGAGGAGAGCAAAAACTACATAGACAATGTGCATCAGGTCTATGATGCGGCTGGAGTCCCCGTTGATCCGCATCGGGTACCGAAAATGGTGCATCGGAAAAACCATTTCTCACCTGCGCCTCCACGGAGAGGGGGGCTGTCGGCGGCGGGTAACTGGTTTGCCGTCATCGCCCCCGACATAGGGCTCATATTCCTCTTCATCGCGCTGGTATCCTGCACCCCGTTCCTGGTCGGTATCTGGTACGGCGAACTCGATCTCCTCCTCCCGATGGCCTCCGCGCCGGCAGGGTTCGGCCTCATCGGGATCCTGCTCACCAATATCCAACGAGGAGAGGGTGAGACGCACCTCTCCGTCGCCCTCTCCGCCGTCGCCCTGACCTGGCTTATCGCCGCCCTGATCGGCGCGCTGCCCTATACCCTCAGTCTCGGGATGCCGTATACCGACAGCGTATTTGAGGCGATGTCAGGCTGGACGGGCACCGGGTTCTCCCTCATACCATCGATCGATACCGCCCCGAGGATGATCCTCTTCTGGCGGTCGCTGACCCAGTGGATGGGCGGGCTTGGGATCGTCGCGTTCACCATCGCACTCGCGGGCAGGTCAGGTCTGACCAGGTTCTGGCTCTACCGCTCGGAAGGGCGGTCCGAGACGTTCATGCCAAGCGTCGTGGCCACTGCTGCAGAGATGTGGCGGATATACCTGGTACTCACGGCTCTCGGCATCGGGCTCGTTCTCCTCTCGGGCGTATCCCTCTGGGATGCCGTAAACATCGTCATGACAGCGATATCGACCGGCGGGTTTACGGTGCATTCAGCTGGTATCCTCTACTACGAAAGCCCGCTCCTTGAGATGCTCGTCGTCCCGATCATGATCGCCGGAGCCCTGCCGTTTAAACTCTATTTTCTTCTCTACTACAAGAGAAAATTCGGACTCCTGCAGGACCCGCAGGCGATCCTCCTCTTCGCACTCATCCTTGCCGGATGCGCCGTCATCACCTTCGATCTCGTGACCATCTCCTCCCTTGCCCCCGCAGAGGCCATCAGGCAGGGCATCTTCATGACGGTGAGCGGCATCACCTGCACCGGGTTTCAGAACGCAAACCCCGTCAACTGGTATGGCGCGACCGTGATGGTGCTCACCATGCTGATGCTGATCGGCGGATCGGCGGGGAGTACCGCCGGGGGCATCAAACTCGGCCGGGTTATCCTCGGCCTTGAAACGCTCCAATGGTGGTTCCGGAGACTGTATTCAGGCTGGCGGGTGGTTACCCCGCTCCGGCATGACGGGCGGCCGATCCTCACGCACCTCCCTGAGTATGAGGTATCGAAGAGCATGCTCGTCGTCATGCTCTTCGCCCTGGTGGTCACCATCGCCACGCTCCTCCTGCTCCACCTCGCGCCATACGCCGGGTTCGACTCCGCCGACGTCATCTTCGAGGTCGTCTCCGCCATATCAAACGTCGGGATCAGCACCGGGTACATAAACCCCGGAATGAGCCCCCTGGCGAAGTGGGTCTTCATCATCGTCATGTGGACCGGGCGGCTGGAGGTCGTGCCCGTCATCGCCCTGGTGCTCAGGGTATCACGGCGGCTGTGACGCGTGAGGCCGCGTCTGGGTGCGCGCCGCAGATCTACCCGGGACATCCCGGTGGCGCCGCCCACACCGCGGCAGGAGGATATCCCGATTGCGAGGTGCGGGGGACTCGAATATACGTAGAAAAATCTAATGCATATAAAAACCATTACTTTAGTAAGAAAATTAACCACGGTCGTCATACCCGACGCGCGTCTAACGGGCTTTTCCGGTGGAAAGAAGCCCAAAATGTCAACAACACAACCTTTATTGAATTGATCAACCGTATTTTTCAATAGATGGGAAAGAATGCTGGGTGAGATCCTACATATCCTGGCGGCGGCGGTCATTGCGTGGGTGCTCTTCGTAACCGTCGATATCTTCTTTGAGTTGCCGAAAGCGGGCGGCGTCAGCGGAGCATCAGCCATCGCGCGGGATATCGAGGCCGGTGGAGGCGCTCTTGCCGGCGGGAACATGATGGGAAACATCGTCTGCTCTCCTGATGCCTCGGCCGGGACGCTCCTTGCCGCGTGCGGCGTCTACGTCGCCGGCATCCCCGGCGGACTCGCTGCGGCCCTGATGGTCTTCATCGGCAACCGTATCTGTCACGACCCCGGCTATGCAGGGACCACCGGTGCGGTTCTTGCCACATTCATCGTCTACGGGTTCACTTTGGTCGGGTTTGCCGCTACAGACTTCATCGCAGGCATGGTGCTCGCCATCCTCTCTATCCAGGGGCTCTCACACGCCCGCGCGAGCAGGCTCCTTGCGCGACTCTGGAGGGTCAGGCAGTGATCGCGCTCTACCTCGTGGCTGGAGTTGCGGTCTTTGCCGTCGCGCGAGCCCTCATCGAGAAGAACACCGGCAGGAAACTCCCGTATGTGAATGTCATGAACTTCGCCGTTGCCGGCGCGCTCGTCCTGCTGCTTGACCACCCGCTCTCCCTCGTTGCGGCGGCAGCCTACTTCGTCGGCTCCACGCTTGAGGCGAACGCAATTGCGAGCACCTACGCAGGAGGAGTGAAGCGATGATCCTTGCGCTCGAGGTCACATTCGGGTTAATCGCGCTCGCGGGCGCGGTCTCGGCCGCCCTCATCAGGGACTCCTACGGGAAGTTGATCTCGCTTGGGATCCTTGTCGGCGGCATCGTGCCGTTCATCGTGGACCGCGGCTACCTTGACGTCGCCATCGCGGTCTCCCTGATCGCCCCTATCGCCACGATATTTGTCCTGATGGCCGTGAGGAGGGATGAGGCGTGATGGAGGCCACCTTCATCCTCGGACTCGTGATCCTCGTGATCGGCGTCCTTGCGGTCGCCTTCGTGCGGCCGAAGACCTACATCGCCCGGTTGATCAACCTGGAGATACCGGCCTGGGGGCTTCTCCTGATCATGCTCGCCTATGACGAGGCCCTGGCGCTCCTGACGTTCGTCGCGGTCACCGCAATCGGCACGTTCGTCATCGTGCGGCTGATGGAGTGGAGGGATGCCTCGTGCTGATCATCTCCAGGATCTCCCGGGTTCTCTCCAACTTCCAGAACCTCGTGGCGCTCTTTGCCGGTGCGTGCATCATCGTCTCTCTCATCGGCATCTTCTCCCTGCCGCTCGCGTTCGAGGAGCACCAGCTCTACCCAAAGACCCTCGACCCAGCGAGTTCGCTCTACCCCTACGACCGGGGCGGGGTTCCCTTCGGCACAACGGAGATCGTCACGCAGTACCCGGAGAACTCGCCCTACGCGGGATATGTCACCACCTACCTGACACCGCTCTCGCAGTACCTCGCGGACCACACGCACCACCTGGGCACAACGATCGTCGCCCACCCGGGCGGGATCATCGATGAGATCCTCTACAACACCCGGGGGCTCGATACGGTCGTCGAGACGAGCATCCTCTTTACAGCGTTTGCGATCGCGTCGTATCTCTACCGGAGGAGAGAAGAAGAATGATCCCGGCATACCCGCTCGGTCTCCTCGTAGCGTTCGCGTCGGCAGGGATAGCCTTCTTTGCCCTGATGCGGGAGACCGACGGGCTCCACCGCCTGCTCCTCACCGATCTTGTCGAGGTCGTCACCCTCGCGTTCATCGCGCTGGTCGGCACCGACCTCGCTGAGGCCCTCATCCTCCCGGGGCTTGTGGTGGGCGTCTCAGAGCTGATCGCGCTCTCCGAGATCTTCCGGATCAAGGAAGGCTACACGCGGCCGCCAACCGACACCCTGCAGATCGAGGTGATGAAGACCGCTCCCCCCATACTCGCCGCACTCCTGGTCGGCTACGGTATCGTGCTCTCCGGGTTCTCAGGCGGGGCCGTCGCCGGGCTCGGCGTGATCTTCTACTTCCTCAGCCGCAACCCAAGCGAGCGGTTCGAGGTTATCGAGACCGCGAGCGGCTACTCCTGGATCCTCTGGATCGTCGCGTTCTTCACCTTCATGATCCTCCCGCAGTACTGGTTCTTCGCGGTCATGCTCGCGGGATCGGCGATCCTCGTCAAGGTCATGGCCAAGATGTCGCTCATCGGCACCATGCGGGGTGGTCCGAATGCCTGATATCGGCGGGGCCGACCTCTTCGTGCTGGCGTTTGGGGATATCCTCCACTACTTCACCCCCTACACCGCGACGCTCTTCCTGCTCGCACTGCTGTTCACGGGGCTTGTCATCGTTGCGAGGCCTGAGGGGCAGATCGATATAGCGTTTGGGGGGGACGCCTACTACGCGAAGCAGACGACGGTCCCCGAGATGCGGTTCCGCCGGTTCATGGCGATAGCCTGCGGTCTTGCGTCCATGGGGGCGATGGCGAGCGGAGATCTCTTCAACTTCACGCTCTTCGTCTCGCTGGTCGGCATCACCAACGTCGGCATCGTCGCGGCGGTGAAGAGCCGTCACGTCCTCAACGCCGCGTATGAGTACGGGATCGTCGCCATGGTCGCCACCCTGCCGCTCTTCGGGGGCGCCGCGCTGGTCCTCGGGACCACCGGCACGCTCTCCGTTCCGGCCCTTGCGGCCGGCGGCTATGCGGTCCCGCTGGTGGCGAAGATCCTCCTCGGCCTCGGCGTCGTCGGAGAGGGGATGGCGCCGTTCTACGCGGCAAAAGCCGAGATGTTCCGGGCGCCGGGCGCCCCCTACGTCATCATGTGCTCCCTCTCATCGCTGTTGATCTTCCTGCGCGTCGTGGAGATTGTCATAACCATCTGATGACCATGAAACGAAAGACGGTTACCTACGGACTCGCGGCATCGGCTATCGCCATCGCTGCCGCATGGGCGGCGCTGGCAGCAGCCCTTATACCGCCCTGGGCGGCGGCTACGGTCCTCGTGGTCGCGTTCCCGGTGCTGGTGCTCTTCCTGGGGCTCTGGTGGCGGGCTCCGGGGGGAGAAGAGGATATACCGTTCATAGGATACTGACATGATCGAGTACCTGGTATTTGCAGCAGTCTTCGGACTCCTCCTGCTCGGGGTCCACCGGAAAGTCATCGCACGGATACAGGCAAGACCGGGACCTCCCGTCTGGCAGGAGATCCTCCATGCGCTGAAGTTCTCGTTCAAGAGCACTTGGGTGCCGAGGACTGCAAGCGCGACACTCTACGTCGCAGTCGTGCTCATCGGCATCGGCATATGGAGCGCAGCACTCTTCGTCGTCCTTGCCGGCGAGAGCATCCTGATCCTCTTTGCGATCTACATGCTCCACAAGGTCGTGGAGCACGGTTACGGGCTCTCGTCGGGTTCGCCCTACGCGAAGTTCGGCGGTGTGCGGTCGGTCATATCGGCGGCATCAGAGATCCCGCTCTTCGTCACGATCGCCGCGATCTACCTCTTCACGGGATCGCTCATCCTGCGTGACATCACCGCCTACCAGGGAGTCCACGGGCCGCTCCTCCTCATCGCGCCGCCCGTCGCCATAGCCATGTACATCGTGATCCTCTCGAAGATGCCCTACGGCCCCTTCTCGATCGTGGAGAGCAAAGAGCTCGTGAGCGGCTACAAGACAGAGCACTTCGGGGTCTGGCGGGCAGGTCTGGCCGTGACCGACGGGCTCAAGACGTTCGTGCTCCTCTACGCCTTTGTGGCGATCTTCATCGGGGCTGTTCCGTTCTGGGCGGCTCTTGTCATCATGACCGCGGTCCTCATATCGCTCTCGTTTGTCTGCGCGATAACGCCTATGCTCTCGCCGTTTGACAGCGTCACCGTCCAGGGGATCATCACTGGGCTGATGCTTGTCTACGTTGGCTGTCTCTGGTGGGTGATGCCATGATTCGTGAACTGGTGCTCCTCAGCGGGGTAGCCTACATCATTATAGCGCTGGTGCAGTGGGTGCAGAACCAGACCGTTCAGGTCGAGGCGGTGCTCTTCGCCGGGATCCTGGTTGTTCTCTCGCTCATCCACCATGCCCCGGACGAGGAGCGGCTCAAAAAGATCGAGATGGTCGGGCTCTGGATGGCGATCGCCCTCTTTCTTGGCTATGCCCTGCTGAGGGCGGGAGGATACCTATGACCCGCTACCTCTACGAGAAGGACCTTCGGCCGATGAAATACACCATCCTTACGAGCACGAAGCACGACGAGACGGTCCGCGAGATCGCCCGGCATCTCGATACGACCGACGCGAAACTCCGCAGGGTGATGATCAGGCGGCTCGATATGTCGCTGCTTGAGAACCTGCAGGTCAGGTGGGAGATGGGACAGCGGCATGCAGACGGCAACGATCAGGTAGCAGGAGAACTCGGGTGTGAACTCTTCACCAGGTTCATACCCCTCGTAGACCCCGGGACGATGCAGTCAATATACAACGAGACCAAAGCAATGATGAGAGACGGTTCATCCGCCGACGAGGCGCTCGCGAGAGGGAAGGCACGGGTACGGGAGGCGATCCTCTCATGAGCATCCTCCAGGGCATCAAGAACGCCGTGCGTTCAAGATCGATCCACGTCAGTTACGTCGACGTCGGGTCATGCAACGGCTGCGACATCGAGGTGCTCGCCTGCCTTGCGCCGCGCTACGACATCGAGCAGTACGGCATCTACGTCCACAACAACCCCCGTGAGGCCGACGTCCTCCTGGTCATCGGCTCCGTCACCCCGCAGTGGGTGGACAAACTCCGTGATATCTGGGAGAAGATTCCGGAGCCGAAGGTGGCGGTCGCCATCGGGAACTGCCCGATATCAGGATGCGTCTATAACAGGAGAGGCACCCTGACCGACCCACCGGCAGAGAAGTACATCCCCATCGCCGCACAGGTGCCGGGCTGCCCGCCACGCCCGACAGAGATCTTAAACGCCATACTCTCGGTCGCACCGCTGGTATTCAAAGACTACGAGGAGAAGCTGAAATGAAGAAGACCGTCGACGTATCCATACCGCTCGGCCCAGTGCACCCCTGCTGGAAGGAGCCCGTCCGCATCAAGTGCGAGACGGCGGGCGAGCGGGTGCTCAGGACTGAGGTCGAGCTCGGCTACATGAAGAAGGGGATCGAGCGGATCATGCGGGGCCGGCCCTGGCAGGAGGTGATGTTCCTTGCGGAGCGGGTCTGCGGTATCTGCTCGGTCGTCCATAACATGGTCTTCATCGAGACGATGGAGGAGATCAGCGCGATAACGGTTCCGCCGCGGGCTGCCTACCTCCGGGTGATCGCAAACGAGCTCGACCGGATAGCAAGCCACCTCATCGCGAACTTCTCCTACTGCTACACGATCGAGCACGAGACGCTCGCGATGTACATCTTAAACACCCGGGAGACGGTGCTCGATAACCTTGAGCGGCTCACGGGCTCGAGGATCAACACCGCCTACATGATCCCGGGCGGGGTCAGGTTCGACCTCCTGCCCGAGGACGCCGCGGCGATGCTTGCCGACCTCGCGAAGGTGGAGGAGGAGATGAAGCGGCATGTCCGGATCTTTGAGACCGGGCCGCTGATTGCGCTCCGGAGCCGCGGGATCGGGGTCATGAGCCGTGAAGAGGCGATAAAGGCGCACACCGTCGGCCCCACGGCCCGGGCGAGCGGTGTCCCTGACTGCGACCTGCGTCTCCGCCACCCGACCTACCAGGCGCTGGACTTCGAGCAGGTGACCAGGACCGAGGGCGACAACTTCGCCCGGATCATGGTTCGCTTCCAGGAGGTCTTCCAGAGCATCGACCTGATCAGGAGATGCATCGAAACCCTCCCTGAGGGCCCTATCCGGGGCGGCGGCTTCTGCAAGGCGGGCGAGACCTCGTACAGCGGCGAAGCCCCCCGGGGCGAGCTGACCTACTACGTGAAGACCGACGAATACGGCAGGGTGGTTGATATCGCGATCCGGACGCCCTCGATCATGAACATCGAGGCATGCGCCCACTCGATGATCAAGGATGTCACGTCGATCGCCGATGTGACGTCGACGTTCATCAGCAGCGACCCCTGTGTCGCGTGCAACGAGAGGTAAGGCAGAGGTTATGCGTTCGATCATCTACTACATACGAGAGTTTCTCCGGCCTGAGTGGTTGAAGAATTTCTTCTTCGCAAAGACCGCACCCCTGGTCACCCCCCCGTACTTCAAGGACTACCCGTCCCTGACCGGCAAGGAGTGCACGGGGTGCTTCTCCTGCATGATGATCTGTCCGGCGCCCGGGGCCATCGAGGTTCTCCGCCGAAAAGACCAGTGGGTTCCGGAGGTCTACCCTGGCCACTGTATCAGGTGCGGCCTCTGCGTCGAGGCGTGCCCGGAAGGTGTCCTTACGAGCGGGCGGATTCTCGACGTCACCCGGCACGATGGGACGGCGTTCCGGTCGTGGTATCATCTCGAGGTCGACGATACCATCTGCATGCGGTGCGGGAACTGCTGTGTCTCCTGTCCGATCAACAAGCAGGAAGACCCGCAGCTCGGGGCGACGGGGACCTCGTCGAGCGATGAGGTGATCATGCGGATCGAGGGGGGCCGGGTGCGGATACTCCATGAGGAGAAGTGCACCGGGTGCAAGACCTGCGAGACCCACTGCCCGAACCGTGCAATCAGGGTCGCCCGCATGGTCGAAGGGGTGCACGAGGAGGTGGAGGCATGACCTATCTCATGGTCACCGGGCGGACGGTGACCCAGGGTGTGACCGTCGAGAACAAGACCTCGGTTGATTACGCGGAGGAAACCTCAACCTGCTTCATGCACGAGTTCGATATGCTGGAACTCGGGCTTGACGATAGGAACGCCATCCTGGTCACCGGGCCCTGCGGAGAGGTCGTCATGCGGGCGGTTGCGTCGGTTGAGGTGGAGATGGGCACCGTCTTCGTCCCCTACGGGCCGTATGCAAACCATATCATCGATGCCGATACCCATTCTACCGGTATGCCGGACTTCAAGTCGCACGAGGTGGAGATTGAACCGACGGACAAAGAACCAAAGACTGTTCACAAACTGATGGAAGATCTGGGAGGGCTTGCCTATGATCGTTAAGGATGTGGTCTGCCCCTTCTGCGGGTGCCTCTGCGACGATATCGAGGTGGAGGTGGAGGAGAACCGGGTAGTCGCCGTCGCAAACGCCTGTGAGCTCGGTACCACGAAACTCATGGGCGAGAAGAGGATGAAGAACCCGATCCTGCGTGATGGGAACACGTGGAAGGATATCTCCTATGACGAGGCGATAGAGTACGCTGCCGATATGCTTCTTTCGGCCGAGCGGCCGCTCCTCTACGGGTGGAGCGGCACCCACGGAGAGGCCCAGTGCGTGGGGGTGCACATGGCCGAGCTCGTGCGCGGCGTCATCGACAACACATCCTCGGTCTGCCACGGGCCATCGATCCTTGCGATCCAGGAAGTCGGGCACCCCGGGTGCACGCTCGGTGTCGTGAAGAACCGGGCCGACCTTGTGATCTACTGGGGCTCCAACCCGATCGACGCCCATCCCCGTCATCTCTCCCGGTATACGCGCTACGCGGACGGGTTCTTCCTCGAGAACGCCTTCCGCGACCGGAAGGTGATCGTCGTGGATATCAGGCGGACCGAGACCGCGAACATCGCTGATGAGTTCGTGCAGATCAAACCCGGCGGAGACTACGCGGTCCTCTCAGCGCTCCGGGCTATCGTCCGCGGGAAGACGGAGACGATACCGAGGACGGTCGCGGGCGTCACCCGGGAGCAGCTCGTCAGGGTGGTCGACCTCTGCAAAGAGGCGAAGTTCGGCGCGGTCTACTTCGGGCTTGGGCTCACGATGACCCAGGGGAAGTACAAGAACATCAGAAACGCCATCGAACTCGTCTCCGAACTGAACCGGCACACGAAGTTCACCATCTCGGCGATGCGTGGCCACTACAACGTCTACGGGTCAAACGAAGTGAATACCTGGATGACCGGCTACCCCTTCGGGATCGACTTCTCCCGGGGTATCGCGTTCTACAACCCCGGGGAGACCACGGCGGTGGATGTCCTGGCCCGGAAGGAGTGCGACGCGGCGCTGATCGTCGGGAGCGACCCGGCCGCCCACTTCCCGCGCCGGTGCCTGGAACACCTCGCCGATATCCCGGTGGTCCAGCTTGACCCCTACCCGAACGCCACCACCGCGTTCTGCAACGTCCAGATCCCGGTGGCGGTGACCGGCATCGACGCGGAGGGGACGGCCTACCGGATGGACGGGGTGCCCATCAGGACCAGGAAGGTCCTCTCCACCGACTACCCCTCTGATGAGGAGGTCCTTTCCCGTATGTATGCACTGATGCAGGAGGGACGAGAGAGATGAGCGAACTTCTGATCAAGAACGCCTGCGTCATCGATCCCCTCAGGGGTATCAACGCCGAGACGATGGATATCGCCATCTGTGACGGAACGGTCGTCGAGGAGGTGAGCGGCGCGGCCGAGGTGATCGACGCCCACGGTGCGCTCACCCTCCCGGGCGGGATCGACTCGCACACCCATATCTGCGGGACGAAGGTGAACTTCGGCAGGTACATGAGCCCTGAGGATATGCGGGCCGGCAGGACGCCCCGGCGCGGGCCAATGCACGCCACGTCCGGCTACAGCGTCCCGACCACCTACGGCAACAGCTACCGCTACAGCGT